>CAYUGW010000383.1:0-4614 GCA_964444245.1 uncultured Blastocatellaceae bacterium
GCGGCGTAACGGTTGATGTGCGCTCGAATTCGCGCGTCGGCAAAAGCGATTTCGGCGAAAACCGCCGCCACGTCGCGCAGCTTTTAGAGGCGTTGGATAAAAAGTTTGGAAATCAATAGTTTCTCCTGTAAAATAACAAATTATGACAACTCTGCCGACACGCAAAATTTTTACCGTTTCCGATTATCACAAAATGATTGATGCGGGTGTTTTTGCGGGCAATTCCGATTTTGAACTCATCGAAGGGGAAATTTTAAAAAAAATGACTGTTGGAGATTATCATATAAGTTGTGTGAACCGATTAAATCGTATTTTTACAAGAAATTGCGGCGATGAAGTTATAATCAGCATCCAAAATCCCATAATTATCAGCGAAATTTCCGAACCCGAACCGGATTTGACAATTTTAAGATTTCAGGAAGATTTCTACGCTTCGGGAAAAGCGGGCGCGGAAGACGTTCTGCTGCTCATCGAAGTTTCAGATTCGACCGTAAAATACGATAAAGATGTAAAAATTCCACTCTATGCCGAAGCCGAAGTTTCGGAAGTCTGGTTGATAAATTTGCCGAAACAGATAATCGAAGTTTATTCACAACCGAATAAAGGAAAATATAAAACGGTCGAAAAGATCAAGAAAAATCAGACGATTGCGCCGAAGTTTATGACCGATTTAAAGATCAAAGTTACGGATATTTTAGGCTGAAATTTCTTTTTGCGGATTTTCCTTGCTTGTCAGTTCCAGCATTTCTTCATCGGCTTTCAGAAACGGCACAAACCAGATCAATAAAATTGAAACAATGAGCGCGATCGTGCAGGCGATTCCGCCTTCGATGCCGTAATTTTCGCCCGTCAGCCACGCCGGACCGCGGTCGATTTCTCTTAAAAGCGGCGCGATCGTAATATGCGTCAGACCGCTGACTTCGATGCCGAAAAATGCGCCGAGCATCCAGTTCCACATAAAATGCAGAGCGAAAACAAACCACAAAGTCCGCGTTTTCAAATATGCAATGCCGAACCAAATACCGGCAATCATTGTGTTTACGGTCGAAATCCAACCGGCGTTGGGATTTTGCAAATGAACCAAGCCGAAAAAAACGGAAGTCAAAGCAATTGCAAACCACGCTAAACCCGCGCGCGCGAAAGTTTGCAGCATATAACCGCGAAAAAGTGCTTCTTCAAATGCGGCGGCGATGGCGAAAACGACGAACGAAACTCCGAGAGTTATTAAAATCGCTGATTGATCTTCAGCATTAAACGCAAAACTCAAACCGCCGAAAACGACCGCGATCAAAACCGCGAAGGAAACCGTCAACGCGCCGACGATTAAACCTAAGATCAAATCTTTCAGCCAATTTTTCGTGAGCGACGCGCCGAGCGCGCGAAACGGCAGATCTTCCAGATATTTGCCGCAAAACCAACCGGCAAAAATCGCCGCCGTTAATGCAAGCAAACTACTTATTGATAAACCGACAAAAAGATTCGGTCTGAAATCCGTAACTATAGAGATTCCGGCTACAATAAATTGAAATAAAGCCGAGAAAAATATAAAGAAAAGTGCGAAAAATCCGAACCGCCAGCCGCTTCTGAGTCGTCCGAAATCGTTGAATAAAATGTTTTGATTCAGCATTAAAGAGTTTTTTTCTTGGTCTGTAAATAGTTGAACATTATGATAAACTTGGCGAAAAGGCAACTCGGCAGATTTGCGATTTTCAATTTGCGATTTGCGATTGTCTAAAGTTCGAGAAGTTTTTAAATTTATCAATGAAAGAGCAAAAGTCGGAAACAAAAAAGCGAACGCCGCCCTGGTTTTTGGGGATTATTGTTTTAATTTCGCTGACTTTGCTCGTGCTTTTGCAGTCTTCGAATATCTGGAAAAATCTGGAAGTGCAGTCTGCCAGCGATACGGTTCTGCTTTACGCGCTTTCCTCGCTCAATTTTTTTGCATTTGTCATTTTCGGTTTTATTTTTATCCGCAGCATCTTAAAACTCGCCCGCGAACGCCGCGCGCTCGAACTCGGTTCGAAGATCAAAACTAAACTTCTGCTCTATTTTATTGCCATCAGCATTTTGCCGATTATCGCAATGGCTGGTTTTTCGTATCTGTTTATGAATCGCGCCATCGAACGCTGGTTTACGCAGATTCCCGAAAATGTCGTCCGCGCCCCGATTCTCGTGAAAGATCAGGCGATTAAAGAACAAAATATTAAACTCAAAGAAACGGCGGCGATGCTGGCAAATTTTTTGGAAAATCAAACGCCTGATGAAGATAAACTCCGCGAAATTGCCGCTGCCGGAAATTTAACGCGAATCGAAATTCTTTCCGGCGACGGAAAAATTTTAGTTTCAAGCGAAAAATCTCTGAATTCCGCTCAAAAAGCCGAACTCGACAAAACTCTCTCGCCGATTCGGGAAAGGAAATTCGGCGACAGTGCGCTAACCGACGGCATCGGTTTCGACGCGGCAATTGCACGACTGAATGACGGTAATCTATTGGTAATCGTGCCTGATTTGCGCTCTGATGATAATGTCACCGAGCGCGTCGCAAGCTCTCTGGAAGAACTCGACCGGCTCAAAGATAAACAGCTTACAATCAGGCAAATCGGGGTTTTGACGCTTCTGGTGCTGACGTTTTTGCTGATTTTTGCGTCTTCGTGGACGGCGTTTTATATTGCCAAAGGTTTGACACGACCGATTCGCGCGCTGGCAAAAGGCGCGGACGAAATTGCGCGGGGAAATCTGGCGCATCGCGTCGAGGTTTTAGCGGAAGACGAACTCGATCTGCTCGTCGCTTCTTTTAACCAGATGTCTGCCAAACTCGAAGAAAATTCGGCGGAACTCGGCGAACGGCGGAAATATATCGAAACGGTTTTGCAATCGCTTTCGACGGGCGTGATTTCCTTTGACGCGCAAAATCGCGTGACGACAATCAATAAAGCGGCGAAACAGATTCTAAAACTCGAAGACGCGGATTATACCGATTTTGAACTGGCGAAACTGGTCAATGAAGAAAACCGCATTGTCTTGGAAAGGCTCTTAAATCGCGCCAAACGGATCGGGCAGGCGAGCGAACAAACCGTTCTTCAAAAGGAAAATCCCGACGCAGGCGCGGAAACTTTTACGGGTTTGCCGGTCGCTCTGACGGCATCGGCTTTGCCGCAATCAAGCGGCGTTGTTCTTGTAATTGAAGATTTATCAGAACTTATCGCGGCGCAGAGAGCTTCCGCCTGGTCGGAAGTGGCGCGGAGAATGGCGCACGAGATCAAAAATCCTTTGACACCGATCCAGCTTTCGGCGGAAAGAATCGCGAAAAGATTTAATGCACTTCAAAATCCTAAGTCTAAAGTCCAAAGTTTTCTGGATGTTTTCAAGTCGAAAAATGAAGGCGATACAGTAAAAAACGAAGAACAAAACGCGAAAGTAATTAAAGAAGGAACGGAAACGATCCTGCGCGAAGTAAATTCTCTAAAATCAATGGTTGACGAATTTTCACGGTTTGCGCGTCTTCCCGATGCAAAACTCGAAAGCGGAAATCTGAATGAAATTATTACGCAGGCAGCCGCCCTATACGAAGACCGCGACGCGCTGATCGAATTAAACTTAGCCGAAACTCTGCCGAATGCGTTGATTGATGAAGAACAATTAAAGCGCGTTTTTGTAAATTTAATTGAAAATTCGGTTGAGGCTTTTGCCGAAGCGCAGGAAAATAAACGAATTTCGATCAAAACCTTTTACGACAAAGCGCGCGACATAATCGTCGCCGAAGTTTCCGACAACGGCAGCGGCATCACGCCGTCGGGTTTTCAGAAACTTTTCCAGCCGTATTTTTCGACCAAAGGACGCGGAACTGGTTTGGGTTTGGCAATCGTTCAAAGAATCGTTTCCGAACATCGCGGCAAAATAAAAGCCGTCAACAATTCTCCGAAAGGCGCAAAATTTATAGTAGAATTACCTGTAATCAGTTAAGGTGAAATTATGTTTGGAAAATGGTTTGAAGAATATCAAAAACTTTCTCAAAAGACGCGATTTATTTCGCAATTGGGAGCTTTTCTGATTGGATTATCTGCATTGTCTAGTCTTTTCGATATTGCCTGCTATCTCCCTTATAATGAAACTGGTTTTTTTGAAATATACGGACTTCCGACAGCGGTAATTTTTCAAACAATTGTTTTGACCATTTTTGCTTCGAGATTTATTTTATTGTTTTTCAAATCCGAGAAAACTTTTAATATCAATCAAGTTTTATGGCTGTTCGGATTTATTATACTCGTAATTTATTGGTATATTTCAAGACCTGAGCCAACTGAGCCGGGAGGTTTTGGATTCTATTCTACTTTTCCGGATCCGATCTTCAGGCATGCTTACGGTATTTTTAATGGTTTCGGAGTTTTATATTTGATTCTAAGCCCGCTTAAAAAAATAGTAACAATTGCTATTGCCCTGATTAAATCTAAACGAATTCAACTTTAATGGTTGGTAACAAATTAGCTGATTAGTGAAACTTTCAATTTTTATCTGTATAATTTGAATTATGACCGAAACGCAAACTTTAGAAATTTTAGAAGTAATAAAATCTTTGCCTTCCGACAAAGTTGATGAAGTAAAGGATTTTGCAAT
>CAYUGW010000384.1:0-4601 GCA_964444245.1 uncultured Blastocatellaceae bacterium
CGGCGGTTCGGGAAAGCGGAAAGGTCGATTATTGTTTGTCTGATCGGAAGTTCCTGCGCTTCGTCTAAAAGCTGTGTAACATTTGCCGCGTTATCAATCGTGTAATCTACAAAAGATCGATTCAGGTCAGCCGCAAAAGTTTGATTGATCGATTCAATTGCTGCTTCCTTAGATTCGTGCGCAACGAACCCGCTGCATTTGTGGAAATGATCGTGCATATACGAACTGAGCTTTTGCATCTGCCAATCATTTGCCCGTAAAACTGCGATTCCTTTCTCGATCGTGACAACATCGAGTTTTAAATCGTCGGCTTCGCTTAAAACCTTGTTTAATTCATTTGAATCAATCGAAATCCAAAGCGGAGGCATTTCGGCTTTGGTGTAAAGAAATTTATTGGAAAGAAAAAAAATGGAAACCGCAAATATAACGGTAAAAGCTACAAAAATAACCTTTTTGAAATTTAGACGCATCAGTTCTCCGTAGATATTATTTATTAATGATTTTTTCAGTTGAATTTTAGGAAGAAAACCCAAAGATTGAAATTAAACTATTATTCAGCGTCTGACAAGTTAAAAATTCAAGTCAGAAAAAATAATTTTTTATGTTTTTCAGGTCGGGAATTTTTTTTTAAGACTAATTTATTTTATTTCCATTTGATCAAAGATCACTTAAAAAAACGATTTATAATTTTAATACCTAATGTGCAACTCTTTTTTCCTTAAATGTCGCGTAGCGACAAAAAAAGAAAATGTTGAGTTTTTGCAACAGTTACAACATATTCTGATTCTCAAAAAAGAGTTGCACATTAGGTTTTTAATCTTCAATCACTTGCTCGGAATCTATTTTGATTTCATTCTTTAAACTATTAGTTTTTTGCCGCATTTCAATCAAAATCGAGTTAATCAATCCGCCGATTAAAATAACGAGGGAAGTCAGATACAGCCAAAGCATTAAAATAATGACGGCTCCGAGCGAACCGTACATTCGGCTGTATGTATTGTAATAATTGAGATAAAGGCGAAATCCGAAGGAAAGTAAAAGCCATAAAACTATTCCGGTTATTGCGCCCGGTGTTATCCAATCCCATTTGAAGGGCGAATGACTCGGCACAAAACTGTAAAGCAGATCGAAAACCAGAAGCAAAACGATTAAAATGGCAATCCATTGAATTAAAATCAATACAAAACCACCGGGAATCGGCAGAGATGCAAGTGAGAGAATAAATGATATAAATTTCCAACCGTAAAAAACAATTGCCAGTGCAATCGAAATTAAAATCGTGATGATAAATGTAAAGGAAAGCGAAAGTAGTTTTGTTATCCACCAGGAGCGTTTTTCTTTAAGTTTAAAAACCGAATTTAACGCAATTCGAATGCTGTCAACTCCGGCGGAAGCAGACCATAATGCAATAAAAAAACCGATTGTCAGTTTTCCGCCGGAACTTGACTTGGTAATTTCTATAATAGTTGTTTCAACCAGTTCATAAGCCGAATACGGCATAACCTGGCGTAGATAATAAAATAGTTCGCCGCGTAACTCGTCGGCAGAGCTTAAAACCATACCGATCAGAGAGATTAAAAAGAGAAGAAGCGGAAAAATCGCAAATGAAAAATAAAATGCGACCTGCGCCGCCGAACTGAAAATATCCTCATCAAAAGCCTTATTATAAAGACGTGAGAAAAATTCTTTATAGGGAAAGTCTAATAAAAACATCTTTCTATTTTAACCGACCGCGCTTTTTATTTCACGGAAAGAGTTTTTACTTTCATTTTTTTCGACAAGTTTTTTCAATTCGTAAATTTTCATCAAGGCTTCGACCGGCGAAAGGGAATCCGTGTCAATCTCGCTAAGTGCTTGTTCGAGTTCGGTTTGAGATTTAGAAGGTGTTTGTTTTTGAGAGATTGTAAAATCTTCTTTTTCGTATTTTTGCAGAAGCTGTTCGGCGCGTCGGATAACGGGTTTCGGCAAACCGGCAAGCTGTGCGGCATAAACTCCGTAACTTTTCAGAGCCGTTCCGCGTGAAAGTTTATATTTGAATTCGAGCCTGTCGGCGTTTTCCTCGATCAAAAAATAAAAATTTTCCAGATTCGGCAAAAGATCTTCGAGTTCGGCGAGTTCATGATAATGCGTGGCAAAAAGCGTGCGGGATTTCAGTTTCGGATGATTATGCAGATATTCCAAAACCGAACGCGCCACCGATAAACCGTCATAGGTCGAAGTTCCGCGTCCGAGTTCGTCCAATAAAATCAGACTGTTCGGCGTGGCGTGATGAAGAATTTCGGCGGTTTCGATCATTTCGGTCATAAACGTTGATTCGCCGCTGCCGATTTTGTCGTAAAGACCGATGCGTGTAAAAATGCGGTCGCTAATGCCGATAACCGCCTCATCTGCCGGAACAAAACTGCCGATTTGCGCGAGCAGTACGATCAGAGCGATTTGGCGCAAATATGTAGATTTTCCCGAAGCATTCGGTCCTGTAATCAGAGCGATTTGCGGCGCACCGTTGCCGCCGAGTCCGCTGTCATTGGGAATAAATACAACATTTTGTTCAGAGAGAATTTTTTCGACCGTCGCGTGTCTGCCGTTTTTTATCCGAAGCAGGGAAGTTTCATTGACCGACGGGCGCGAATATTTTAGTTCAACGGCAACCTCCGCCAGCGAACAAAGCGCGTCGAGATATGCAACTGTCGAGGCGGCAAGCAAAATTTCTACGCGATTCCTTCCGACTTCCGCGCAAATTTGCCGGAAAAGATTATTTTCCAGTTCATTAATTCTTTCCTCGGCGTGGATGACAAAAGATTCATGTTCCTTTAATTCAAGTGTAATATATCTTTCGCAGGGAATAAGCGTCTGCTTGCGCGTGTAATCATTCGGAACGAGATGCAGATTCGGTTTGGTAACCTCGATATAATAACCGAAAACCTTATTAAACCCGACGCGCAGACTTTTAATACCGGTTCGCTTTCGTTCGCGTTTTTCCAGATCGGCAAGAAAACCTTTGCCTTCGGATAATTTTTCCCGCAAATCATCAAGTTCAACGGAAAATCCTTTTTTTATAATCCCGACCTGATCGGTGTGTTTTGCCGGAAGTTCTTCTGAAATTGATGCTTCGATTAGATTGGCGACTCTTTCACAATTCGGAAGTTCTGCCAGAAGTTTGCCGAATCGAAGGGTATCTTGACGCAAAATTTCCTTTATTTTCGGAATCAATTCGAGACTTTTTCCGAAGGCGCGAAGCTCATAAGCCGAAATATAATGTGCCTTGGCGCGCCCCGAAAGCCGTTCAAGGTCTTTTACGTCTGATAACGTACTGGAAAGTAAATCTCTTTCTCTTTTATTTTCAAATATCCAAGCGATAAATTCCTGCCGCCGAAAAATCTCCGCCGTATCGAGCAGAGGCTGTCGCAGCCAACGCCGCAGAAGTCTGCCGCCCATCGGTGTTTTGGTTCGATCGATCAGCGACAGCAAACTCAAACCCGAGCTGCTTTCGAAAATTTCCAGACTTCGCAGCGTTTTATTGTCGAGCAGCATAAAATCGCGGCTGTCATAGCTCTTTAAACGGGTTAATTGTTCAGTCGCATCATACTGCGTTTGTTGAAGATACGAGAGTATTGCGCCGACCGCAGAAATGGCTAAAGGCTGATTTTTCAAACCGAAGGGAGCGAGCGATTTTGTCTTGAAATGTTTAAAAATCGTTTTTGTCGCTTTGGTTTTATCAAAAAATTCGGCTTTTAATTTGGTTACGAATTTCGGCAAATCCTGATTGCTGAATTCATTTTCGGTTTCCGCAATCAGGATTTCTGCCGGAGCGAGCCTCTGCAATTCGGTCAGAGCGTCTTTATTATTTATTTCGGTCGCCGCAAAATCGCCGGTTGTAATATCTGCATACGCAATTCCGGCATTGCTGCCGTCGCTGATAAATGCCACGAGATAATTATTCGATTTACTGTCGAGAAGCTGTGGCTCGATGACTGTTCCGGCAGTCACGACGCGCACGACCTCGCGTTTGATCAGCTTTTTCCCGTCATTTCCTTTGACCGGAAACGAACTCGTCTGTTCGCAAATCGCCACGCGATGACCGCGTGAAATAAGGGTGGCGAGATGTTTTTCCAGAACGAAATGCGGTATTCCGGCAAGCGGAACCCGCATATTTTTCCCCATCGGCTTTGAAGTCAGGACAATATCCAGTTCACGCGCCAGCAATTTTGCATCTTCGTCAAACGCCTCGTAAAAATCGCCGAGCCGAAAAAGCAAAATCGAATCGCGGTGTTTTGCCTTAATCTCGAGATACTGCCGCCGGATTGGAGTTGTGTTTTTCATAAATAATGCCGGAAAAACTTAATTTACAATAATTTAACCGCGAGAGCGTTCGAGCAGAACCATTGTCAAGGCACTTAGCAAAACAATTGTTTCTTCATTTTCCGACATCTGCCCCGGGTCTGAAAGTTGAAATTTGCTCTCAAAAAAAGACGGTTGTTTCTGAAGCCGCAAAACAGGCGAATTATCCATCCGCGAAACAATATACGCCGGATTGAATAAATAACCTGTGAACATACCGATAATCGGAAGGTCGCCGATTAGTGAATCGGCAACCTTTATCC
>CAYUGW010000385.1:0-4584 GCA_964444245.1 uncultured Blastocatellaceae bacterium
AATGGGGAATGTCTTATTTCGGAATTTTGAAAACCGGCGCGACCGCGATTCCGATCGATCCGGCGAGTTCGGTCGAAGAAATCGTCAATTTCGCTCGAACGGGCGAGGCTTCGGCGATCATTCTTTCAAACAAACTGGCGGACGAAAATCTCGATTTAGCCGAGAAGCTGAGTGAAGCGGGAATCGTAATAAACGTCTGGACGTTTGAAGAAGTTTTCGAAATGCAGTCCGAGCAGGAAGAAGCGAGAAGAAACGCGCTCTTGCCGCCGAAGATTTTATCGAATTCGGTCGCGTCTTTGATCTTTACGAGCGGAACGACCGGAATTCCGAAAGCCGTGATGCTCTCGCACAAAAATTTTGTCAATATGATCTCGATGCTGTCATCCGTTCTGGATATGGACATCAACGACGGCGTTTTGTCGGTTTTGCCGATGCATCACACATTTGAATTTTCGGCGGGTTTCCTAACGCCTTTTTCAAACGGAACGCAGATCACTTATCTCGATGAATTATCGAGCGAAGAATTGTCACGCGCGATTGAAAATAATCACGTTACGGGAATGGTCGGCGTTCCCGCGCTCTGGGAAATGCTTCATCGCCGGATCAAAACGCGTATGCGCGAGCGCGGCGATTGGTTTGCCGATCTCGCCGATAATGTCATCGAATTCAACGGCTGGCTGCGCGACAATACTTTGTTTAATCTGGGTCCGATCATCTTTTTCCCGATTCACGAGGGAATGGGCGGACAGATGCGTTATCTGATTTCGGGCGGTTCGGCGTTAAGCGAAAAAGTTCAGAAAGACCTGCACGGATTAGGTTTTACGGTTTTAGAAGGCTACGGTTTGACCGAATCTTCGCCCGTTTTGACCGTCGCGCGTCCGGGAAATAAACTTCTGCGCGGAAGTGTCGGAAAACCGCTTCCCGGCGTTGAGATAAAAATTGATAATCCTGACGCTAACGGAGTCGGCGAAGTTCTCGCCCGCGGGCAGAATGTGATGCTCGGATATTTTAATAATGAAGAAGCGACCGACGACGTTTTGCAGGATCGCTGGCTGAAAACCGGCGATTTGGGGAAACTCGATGAAGACGGAAATCTCTATATTGTCGGGCGTTCAAAAGATGTCATCATCGATTCCAACGGCAAGAATATTTATCCGGACGAGATCGAAGACATTTACGGAAAATCCGATTTTATCAAGGAATTATCGGTAGTCGGTCTGCCGGATCAAGACGGCGGAGAAAAGATCGCCGCGTTGGTCGTGCCGGATTATGAACACGACATCGCGCTTTCACGCGCTCAGACGAATAAAAAGGTCGAAGAACATTTCCGCGAGGTTTCGGCAAGTCTGCCGTTTTTCAAACGCGTCAAAGCTTTGCATCTGACACCGTTTGAACTGCCGCGAACGGCGACGCGCAAGGTAAAACGCCCGGAAGTCGTCGAATTTCTGCAAAATCTGGAAGCGCGTGCAAAAAATAAAACCAAACAGGTTGTCGAAACAAAAGGCGACGATACCGCGCTTTGGATTCGCAAGATCGTCGCGTCCGTGTCGAATCGTCCGCTTGCGGATGTCGCGCTCGGCGATAAACTCCTCGATCTGGGGTTTGATTCATTGATGTTCGTCGAACTGCAGGGCGCGGTCGAAGATGCGGGCGGGCGAATTATTTCGCCCGATACTCTGAATGAAGTCGAAACCGTGCGCGAACTTATTACAGCCGTTCAGCGCGTCGATAAATCAAAGAAACTGATTGACGAGCCGCGCACCGAAGACAAAAAGGACGACGAACTCTATGTGCCTTCGATAGTGCGCCGCGTCGGAAATTCGCTCGTTGATTTTGCGCAGGAAAAACTTTACGAAAACGTCCTCGAAACAAAGATCGAAGGCGAAAGAAATGTTCCCGTTTACACGAATTTCATCGTCGCGCCGAATCACACATCGCATCTCGACACCGGTTTGGTAAAACGCGCGCTCGGCAAAGACGCGGCGGAACAAACCGTCGCGGTCGCTGCCGCCGATTACTGGTTCGATACGAAATACAAACGCGCGTATATGAACAATTTTACGACGCTCGTTCCGATCGAACGCACGGGAAGTCTGCGCCAATCTCTGCGCCACGTAACGCAGATTTTGCACGAAGGCTACAACGCGCTCATTTTCCCCGAAGGCGGAAGGCAGGAATCGGGACAAATCGCTGAATTCAAACCGATCATCGGCTATCTCGCGCTCAACGATAAAATCGGCATTCTGCCCGTTTATCTGTGGGGAACTTACGAAGCGTTTCCGAAGGGAATGACGATTCCGCCGCGAACGAGCATCGGCGCACGCATCGGCGCAAAAGTCGGCAGATTCTTGTCTTACGAAGAATTAAAGGAAATGACCAAAGGTGTTCCGAATACGGAAGCTTATCGTTTAATCGCCGCCAGAGTCCAACACGAAGTCGAAAATTTAAGAGATGGAAAACGCGATAAATTCGACGTTTTGGCAATTAGAAAAAAATGGAAAGCCGCACGGCGCAAATCGCGCAAACAAGAGCCATTGATTGGTGAGTAAGTTTGAATAGTTCTGATTTCTGATTCTATACAAGAAAAGACTCAAAATAGTTGAGGTTTTTCAGGTTTGTCACGAAAAAGAGTCGAAGAACGCAAATTCTTCGACTCTTTGGTAGTTGAAATATATTGCCGCAAGTTACGGAACTCTTACATTTTGAATTGCAGGCAACAGAAGTCCGATCAAAACACTGCTCGTGCTGATTACGACCAAAAGTTCGATCAACGTGAATCCGGCGATTTGACGGATGGTTTTGTTATTTGTTTTCATATTTATTACTCCTTATTTTATTTAATTTATTCAAGAAGTCGGAAAACCGTTTTTGGCGATCCGCCGAACTCTCTTGAAAGCGGTTGATTTTCAGCCGCTCAATAAGTAAGGCGAAAGTTTTCGATAAAAACTATCATTTATTTTTTTCGGATGTAATTTTTTTTGAAGCAGCAATTATTCAAGCGAAAAGTTCGCCATCGTTTGCTTCATAATCGAAAATATGAACGACGAAAAACGCGACAAACTCGGCGTGGCAAGCGTCAGGAAGAAATGGCGAGCGGAAAAGATAAAAACCCTCAAGAAAGAGCCGATTATTGATGAATAGAAATGCCTAAATTTCAAAATCTGAACGAAGCGTTTTGGTATATCAGAGAAAATCCGTCGGAATATCTGACGGAAAAATCTTTATCGCTTTTTGAGGCTTTTTGGATTGGTTACGAATGGAGATATTCAACCGTTTTTAAAAGGACTGAAACTTTGATTTTACATCGGGATTTTAATGAATTCATGTGTAAAAAATACAGAGTTCCTTCAAACCGAAATTCATATAAAATTGCAGAGTTTTATTCTATAAATCAGTCGGATGCGTTTGACCTTTGGTTTGCTTGTTTAGAAGAATTCATTTCTTCGAACAATAATATGTCAGTAGTTGAAGAGACCAATGGCAATCCACAAAATAATGACAAAACTTATGGTCCCACAAAAAAAGTTAGACTTCGACATGAATATGATTTCTATGATTTTTTGAAAATATTTTTCAAACGATCAGCAATGTATTTTGGAGTAACTTCTTTTACTTTAACAATAAATGCCATTTTAGGTTGGCTTGAAGCCGCTAAAGATTTTGGTTTTGAAGAGAGCGAACAAGAAAAGACTTTCAAGAGATTCCAAAAATACATTGAAGAAAGACCATTTTGGCTGAGAGCAACTGAATTTTCCGAGTTACCGCCAACGCCATCTTGGGACAAAATAATTCGGTTTCGGACAGCGCATATTTCGATTGAAGAAAAAGCATTGGAAACATTTGCAGAGTATTTTGATGAATTCGCTTTTCAAGAAAAAGGTTATATTGATTACGTTGAGTTTCATTGGAAGAATCATCTTGAACATCAAAAAAAATGTCATATTATTAAGGGATGGAAAAAATCTTAAGAAGATAAAGGTAAATAGTGAGTAATTTTATTTTTGTAGTAGAATTTTTAGTATGAAAGATTTAACTCGAATAACTTTCGATTCAAAAATAATGGGCGGAAAACCGTGCATCCGCGGAATGCGCGTAACGGTCGGGACGATTGTCGGTTTAATTGCTTCGGGACATTCGTTTGAAGAAATTCTGCTTGCGTATCCATATCTCGAAGAAGAAGATTTGCGCGAATCTCTGCGTTATGCAGCGTGGCGCGTTGAGGAAATCGAAGTTCCGCTTGCCGCATGAAAATTTTAATCGATATGAATTTAACGCCCGATTTTGCCTCTGGAAAAACCTGAAAAATAGGCGCAAGATTCGGCTTTAACGAAAGTTTTGAAACCAAAACTCAAAGAATATTCGTAATAAAACCAATCGCAAAAATCTGCATCTTAATTTTTGAGTCAGCAATACTTTTTAATTTATTACCCTGAAAAACATTTATGAAAATCGCAAAAATTTATCTTATCGTCTTTTGTCTATTGTTATCCGCGTTTCCGGTTTCCGCGCAGGAGAAGCGTGCGGCGCAAACGCCTTCTTTTAAAGTGGAATATGAAAAATTTACTTTGCCTAACGGTTTGGAAG
>CAYUGW010000386.1:0-4582 GCA_964444245.1 uncultured Blastocatellaceae bacterium
GCGTGGGGGGAAACTTTGAATCGGTCGAAGTAAAAACAAATACGGGAACGATCGCGACGGATATTCCGCTCGATGATGTGCGTTATAATTTTGTTTGGACGGCATCGCGTCCGCGTTTTTTAAGCGACATTGATCTCAATGAAGTCAAGGAAAAAGCCGCCGGAAAATTTGTCTTGAGCGGCAGAGTTTTTGAAGGCGCAAATCAAGGAAAAAGTAAGAAAAGTAAAAAGGAAAAGGTAAAAGGTAAAGCAGAAGAAAATCCGGTTGATGAAGAAGAATTACCGGAAAATGAAGAAACGGAAGATGAAAAAGAAGAAGACAAGCGAATAAAACTCGAATTAACGACCTTGCGCGGAATAATTTTGTTAAACGTCAATCCGGCAAGCGTGCCGTCGGATTTGGGCGAAAAACCTCTGACAAATGCGGCAAAAGCGATCATCAGAAGCGGCGACTCGATCTTGATGGAAGCGATTCGCCGCGCCAGTCCGAAACATTTCGGCGATTACGCCAGCACTCTGCCGCCGTTTAAAAGTGCGCCGGTTTTGGAAGAGCGAAATCGCACGGAAAATGCCGTAATTTCACCGGTCAAAAAAGTTTTGGTGCAGGTAACGGACATAAATAACCGCGCCGTTCCTAACCTGGAAAAAGGCGATTTCGTTTTGACCGAACGCGGCACGGAGCGCGAGATTTTAGCGGTCGAACCGGCGACGAGTTCGTTTAATCTGGTCCTTCTGGTAGATGTTTCGGGAAGCGTTGACAATTATGTCAATTTTATCCGCAAAGCGGCGCGGAATTTTGTCAATACGGTAAATCCGAACGATAAGGTCGCTATTATTATCTTTAATGACGACATCGAAGTTTTGTCTAATTTTACGACCGATAAAACAGTACTTTCCGAAAGTTTGGACACATTCGACGCGGGCGGCGGAACCGCGTTTTATGACGCGCTCGCCTATACTCTGGCGGAAACTCTGCGCCCCTTGAAAGGCGACCGGACGGGAATCGTCGTCTTGTCGGACGGCGAAGATACGCGCTCGTTTCTGCCGTTCGATTCGATTCTCGGAGCGATTCAGGAAAGCGGCGCGCTTATTTATCCGCTTTATGTGCCGAACGGTTTGATCGCTGCGTCTAAAAATCAAGACCCGAATGAAACGGTTGACCCGCTGCGGGCGCGGTATTTTAATTTAACCTCGAAAGCCGAAGCCGAAGGCGAAAAGCTCGCCCAAATTTCGGGCGGCGTTTATTATCCGATTCGCCAATTGGACGAACTGCAAAAGGCTTACGACGATATTGTCGTGCAGCTTCGCACGGCGTATTCGATAACTTTTCGCTCCGATCTGACGATTCGCGGCGGAGCGAATTCGCCGTTTTTGAAAGTCAGAGTCAAACGCGAAAATGCGTTCGTCAAACTCGGCTCGGTTGTTGAAGTTTCCAGTGCTGACATTTCGGAAAATAAATTCACGCAAAGTTCGCAAAGAACGCCAAGTGATTATTACAAAATAACTAACTTTGCGTCCTTTGCGGATGGTGCGCGTGAAACAATTTTTTATTACCAATTTTCAAATTTCAATGACAAGAAATTTCTTCAAACCGCCGAAATTTCCGCCGAAGTCGAAAAGATAAATTACAAACAATTTCTCGCCGATAATTTACGAAATCACAAGTTCGAGAATTTCGACATAAACAAAACGGCAGGCGCGTTTTTGCTCGAAAACGAACGCGAAAAGCTCGCCGTCAGCCGCTGGATTTCGCCGAAGCGGACGCGTTCCTATCCGTTTGAAAGGGTTTATGACACGCTCGCGCATTCGGGCAGAAAAGTTGCGGTAATTCCGGTTTTAAAGGACGAAGGCTTGGGCGGCGACCGCGATTTTTTGCAATGGGACACGATCTCTTTTTTGAGTCTTTTAGACGTTCACGTTGTTTTGGCGTATTACGACGATGCGGTGAAAAACGCGAAAAGGTCCGATAAAATCACATCGCAGAAATTCGATAACAACTACGTTTTATCGCGTCTAACGGAAATTTTCAGTTTCAAAGGAACGGCGCGGGAATGGAACGAGCGGGAAGCCAAAGAATTGAAAAACGTCCTTGAAAAAGCGCGTGCCGCCTACCGCGAAATCTCGAAAAAAACGAACACTTATCTGCACAATGAAGCGGCTTTAAATGAATTGATAAAAATCGCCGAAACCCCCGAAAAATTCATCGAATTTTCACGCGGAAAATCCCGCAACGCCCAACAGCGCGAATTTGAAACCGTTCAGCCGAATGAATTGCTGGCGACGATTTCCAAAGGCAAGATCACGATCACCAACGCGCTTTTCGGCAAATACTTTTTCACCGTTGACGAAACCCGTATCGAACCCGAAACTCTTCATTTGATCGAAGCCAAACACAGCCGTCGGGCAAAATTCCCGAGCAGAAACGACATCAAAGACGCGCTCGTCAAAATAATGCTGTACGCGAATCTAAACAATGTCAAAATCGGCGCGAAAAAGGTAAATTACAAAGTCCAAATCCGCCTGACTTCCGCCAAATTAACGGGCGCGATTGATTCAAATATGAGCATTGAAACATTCGACAAATTTTGCGCGGAAAATCTGTTTGACGCAAAACAGAAAGATTTTTTATCAAAACTTTTCCGCGAAGCGCAGGAAAACGATTTCACGATAATTTTAGAACGCGGCGAAATCGCAAAATAGATGGAAATAAAAGCGCAAATTGTTGAAGGAATAAGATATAAACCGATTCTGGAATGCAATTTAAAAGAAATTTCGATCAATGAGTTTAATATAAATTCGGCAAAATCTTCCTGTTTGGTTTCAATCGGACAAAATCGTTTTGCCGTAAGCAAATGGGTTTCGCCGAAACGAACTCGTTCTTATCCGTATGAACGCGTTTACAATACGTTTTCAGTTTCAAAACGAATCACCATTATTCCGGTTGTTAAAGATGAAGGCGAAAAAGGCGACCGCGATTTTTTGCAGTGGGATACGGTTTCTCTAATGAGTTTGCTTGATGTTTATGTCGTTTTAGCTTATTACGAAACGGCTGAAAAACACCGCTCACGCGCCGGAAAAATTACAAATCAGAAGTTTGACAATGAGTTTGTCAGAGCGAAAATTGAAGAAATTTCAAATTATCATAGTTCCGCGCTGCATTGGAATTTGAAGGAACTGAAAAGTCTTTCACAAATTCTGGAAAAAGTTAAAACTTCACACAAAAATATATCCGAAAAAACAAAAATATCGTTTCATAATGAAAAAGGTCTGAACAATTTTTCCCTGACAATTGCCGAGAATCTTTCAAATTTTATGGAAAGTTCGAGATTAAAAGCACAATCGGCGCAATCGAGAGAGTTTTTGACAATTCAGCCGAAAGAAATTCTGGCAACTCAAACCAAGGCAAAGATCACAATCTCAAATTATTTGGGCGGAATTTATTTTTTTACGGTTGATGAAATAATGTTGAAAGATGAAAATTTGTTTCTGATTGAATCAAAACACAGCAAAAGCGGAAAAATTCCGAGCGTTGGCGATATAAAAGACGGTTTGCTGAAAATGATGCTTTACACAAATCTCGAAAATGTTACGATTGATTCTAAACCTTTGAAAAGCGTGCCGGTATTAAAACTTACTTCAGGAAGAATTTTCGACGAAATTTCATCTGATTCAGATGAAAAAATGCTTGAAAATTTTTATCGCGTAAATGCTTTTAATACTCGCCAGAAAGTATTTTTAAAAGCATTATTTGCCGAAGCAAATGTAAATAAATTTACGGTCATTTTAGGAAATATTTAAATTTAATGATTCGCAGTCCATTACGTTATCCGGGCGGAAAGAGCCGCGCAGTTGAAAAAATTGTCGCGCTGATTCCTGATTTTCAAGAATTCCGTGAACCGTTTGTCGGCGGCGGTTCGGTTTTTATTTATCTCAAACAAAAATTTCCCGATAAAAGTTTTTGGATAAATGATAAATATAAAGAACTTGCGACATTTTGGCAGGTTTTGCAAAACGATTCGGACAAATTATTCGAGCAAATTTGGGATTGGAAACGCGAATTTTCCGGCGGAAAAGAGCTTTTCTATTTCTTGCGCGAAAAAATAAAGGATTTTAACGAAATCGAAACCGCCGCTGCTTTTTTTGTTTTTAATCGCATCACTTTTTCAGGCACGACCGAAGCGGGCGGTTTTTCGCGGCAGGCGTTTGAAAAGCGTTTTACCGAGTCCAGCATCGAGCGTTTGAAATTAATGCCGCAAGTTTTGCAAAATGTGAAAATTACGAATTCGGATTATGAAAATGCGATAAATGCCGAAGGGGAAAATGTTTTTCTTTTTCTCGACCCGCCGTATTTCAGCGCGACAAATTCCGCGCTTTACGGCAAAAACGGCGGTTTGCATAAAGCGTTCGATCACGAAAGATTTGCCGAAATTCTGAAATATTGTCCGCACAAATGGCTTTTAACTTATGACGATTCGCCGTTTATTCGGAAACTTTTTTCTTTTGCCGAGATTACGAAATGGGATTTAATGTACGGAATGAGAAATGTCGCAAAAAATTCAAATCAAAAAGGAAACGAACTTTTT
>CAYUGW010000387.1:0-4579 GCA_964444245.1 uncultured Blastocatellaceae bacterium
ACGGCTTTTCGCAATGCGATCAAATATAAAACGGTTGCCGCGGCGGACGCGCATAATAATCTCGGCGTGATTTTCGCGCTTCGACACGATTTTTCGTCAGCCGAAAAGCATTTTACGCTCGCGCTCGGAAAATCCGCCGAAGCGCACAACAATCTGCAATTTTGCAAAGTTTACAAACAAAATCAAGACAAAGAATTACTGGCAAAACTCGAATTCGGCGGGTTTTACAAAAACCGAAATTAGGAGACATTTTTTATGAACGCAAGCGAAAACAAACAATTATTACAAGGAATTTTTTCTGAAATGGCGCAGGGAAATATGCAGCCGTTTCTCGAAACTCTGGCTGAAGACGTGCGCTGGACGCTCGTCGGAACATCCGATTGGGCAAAAAGTTATGACGGCATCGAACGGGTTCGCGCAGATTTATTAAACCCGCTTTTTTCAAATTTTGCCGATCAATATACAAATCAAGCAAGCCGTTTTATCGCCGAAGACGATTTGGTCGTCGTCGAAGCGAAAGGTCGCGTCAATACAAAATCGGGAAAACCGTATAACAATACTTACTGCTTTATTTTCCGCCTTTCGGAAGGAAAAATAAAGGAAATTACAGAGTATTGCGACACCGAACTCGCGGCGAAAACATTCGGCGGCAGCGGCAATCAAAACGCATCAACTCAAACAAACGAGAAAAATCAGGAATCAATGACGGCGATCTTGAAACTTTATGAACTCCGCCGCGATGAAAAGATGCGGCAGGCGCGGGCTTGGTATTTTTCGGATTTTGCGCCGAAATCGGCGTTCGATATTATTAAACTCTACCGCGACGGCGAACGCGCCAGCGCAAATTTCCGAATGATAACTTCGTATTGGGATATGGCTTCGTCGTTTGTCTTAAACGGCGCGTTGGACGAAAAATTATTTCTCGATTCAGGCACCGAACATATTTTCGTTTTTGCCAAAATCCAACCGTTTTTAGCCGAAATCCGCGAGCTTTTCGGTGAACCGGATTTTTTGATAAATCTCGAAAATCTGGTAATGAAAATTCCGAATATCGAAGAAAAACTCGAATCGAGAAAACGCCTTGCGGCAATCTGGACAAATCAAACTGCGGTTGCCGAAGGTAATTAATTTCTAAATAGTTTGTTTTTTTAATTTTCTAATGTTTCTAAACTCTGCGTTCTCTGCGCCTCTGCGTGAAACTAACCCTTTTTTCACGCAGAGGCGCAGAGAACGCAGAAAGGCTAATTATTAGAAAGCTCAAAAAACGGACTACTAAATTTACAAAGAAATAAATCTCTGCTAATCAATAAGATCGGCAGAGATTTATTTCTTTCTGAAGAGATTTTAAATTACTATTTTTTTAGATTTTATGAACCGAATCTTTTGGAAATTTTGCGATTTATGACGGATGAGGAGATTATTTAAAAATGAAAACATTAAAAACAGCGGTCGCAATTTTATTTTTGGCAGTTTTTGCAATCAGCAGTTTCGGCAAAGATTTTACTAAAACCGAAGCCGATAAAATCTGGCAAATGCTCGAACAGGGCGACACGGAAAAGGCTTTTTGGTTTCTTACCGATTTGTATCGTCAAAACGGCGCAAACATCGCGACCGAAGGACACTGGCATTTAAAACTTGAAGTTCGGGATTATAAAGAAATTATCAATAGATACAGCAACAACACGGTCAAACTTTCGCGGATGATGAAACCCGAAGAAACTATTGATTACTGGGAAAACTGGAGCAAGGTTTTAACCGCCGGAAATTTCGATCAAAAGGCGTTTTTCAAAGACGACCGCGAAAGATTTTTACTGGCAAATTTTAATGTTTTGATCTTGGCGGCGCACGAAATCGGGCATTATCTCGATTATCGTTACAAAATGGGCGACCGCTATTACAGCGGCGGAGCGCCTCACGATAATGATCCGCTCAATTGTACGGAAAATTTCGCCGATAAATTCGCCGTCGCGACCGTAAATCATCTCGCGCAGGACGCGCGTTTTGCCGCCATTCGTCCGCGTTATCTCAAGCTTATTAAAGAGTTTAACGGCAAGATTCCCGCCGAAAACCGTTATAATTTCACGTCTTACGATTTTGTCGGCGAAAAATGCGGCACGGTTGATTTATTGAAAAACGGCGTAAATCCCGACAATTCCATCAACGAAAACTTTTTCCGGCAGTATTCCTCCGCTTATTTCAATCGGCATCGCCTGATGCTCGAAAATGAAAATTACGGCAATTTATCAAATATAATTAAAACCGAATTGCTCGATCCTTTTTTCAAACGGATGGATTACTCGAATGCGAAATTATCCGTCAAAACCCTTCGTAAATTCAGCGGAAATTTTGGCGGCGAAATCTTTCTCGGCGGCGACGAACTGCGCGAAAATATAGGATCTAGTATCGAACTCCGACGACCTTCCGAATCCGGCGAAAAAGATACGGAAAGCACGAATGTCGCGGTAAATTTGCGCGACACGAAGCTCAAGGATAAAGGCGAAATCAGATTTGTCGAACTCGTTTGGACGGCGAAAAAACTTATCGCAAATTCGGACAAATACATCTTCAAAGAACCGGATTTTTCGCTAAAAATCAAAGATTCGGATGAGAAAGTTTTGGAATCATTCAAACTGAAAGTTCCGAAAAATCTGCAAAATACCTTCAATTTTTCGAGCGTTGTTCTGCCGGATGACAATGAAATCATTGTCATTATGACACCGTTTGATCTGATGAAAAGATTCGATCACATCGTGATTTTGCATCTTCTGAAAAACAAAAATAAATGGAACCGGCGATTTGTCAAATTCACTCTTCCCGATTTGAAAAACGCGGACGAAATCGGCGGCAATTGGTTTATTACGCCGGGCGGAAAACTGAATCTTTTACGCCGACAGATAACGAAAAATTCGGATAATGAAACGCTTTCGCTTTATGAAATCAACCGCGAAAATTTTACGCCAACGCTTAAAAGGTCTGCTTTTTCAGTAAATATGAAAACAAATAAGGACACAAAAAGTATGAAAGAAGGTTTGTGGCGCACATATACCTGGAGCAAAGGCGCGTTTGGAAATGATGCGGGAAGATTATTTATTCCGGGCGGCGAATTTAATCTGCGATTCGGTCTGGACGGAAATCTTTTTGAAATTGCCGATCAGGCACGACTCGTTTTAGGAAATCTCGACGGCATTAAAGACGGCGATGATCCTCGCCGAATTCAAATTTCCACAGTTCACGGCGCACGGTTTATTGCCGAAAACCGGATTGTTTTTATTGACCGTTATAACGACAAAAATTATGTCCGCGAAGTTGTTTTTCATTGACCAAATCAATATTTCAAACAGCTTTTCAGTATTTTCACGCCGCGTTTTATCTGCGCTTCGTCAAATGCCGTGTAGCCGAGAATAAATCCGCCGCGCGGTATTTGTTTTGTCGAATAAGAAGAGATCGGCGAGATTATTAAACCCTTTTCCCGGGCTTTTTTCGCAATTATTCGGTCGTCAACGCCTTCCGGAAGCCAGCCGACGAGATGCATTCCGGCATCGGCTTTTCGTACTTCGAGCGCGTCCGGCAGCTCTTTTTCGCATTCGGAAATAAGGAATTTTTGTCTTTTTTCATAAAGGAAACGCATTCGCCGAACGTGCCGGGCAAAATGTCCTTCCGCGATAAAATCTGCCAGAATCGCCTGTTCGAGCAGAGGCGAATGAACATCAGTTAAAGCCCGCGCCGCCGTAAAAACTTCAACCAATTCCGGCGGAACAACCGCGCAGCCGATTCTCAAACTCGGAAAGATCGTTTTGCTGAACGTGCCGACATAGATCACGCGTCCCGTTTTATCCAAACCTTGCAAAGACGCGAGCGGGCGACCCGCATAGCGAAATTCGCTGTTGTAATCGTCTTCGATAATCCAGGCGTTTTTCGCCCGCGCCCAATCGAGCAGAGCCAGGCGGCGCGGCAAACTCATCGTCGCGCCGAGCGGATATTGATGCGACGGCGTAACATAAACGAGCTTTGCAACTTCGCCCGCTTTCGGCATCTTTTGCAAATTCAAACCTTCGTCATCAACCTCAACCGCCACAACTTTCGCACCCGTTGCCGCAAACGAATTTCGCGCTTCGAGATAACACGGGTCTTCGATCAAAACCGCGTCCGTTGCCGAAAGAAATATCCGCGCCGTCAGATCCAGAGCCTGCTGTGCGCCCGAAGTTATGATGACTTGCTCCGCGCTGCAATTTACGCCGCGAGCCGATCTTAAATGTCCGGCGACCGCTTCGCGAAGTTTTAGAAAACCCTGCGGATCGCCGTAAGCAAGAAGGACACGCGGCGGATTTTTGTGAAATTTCGAAGCAATCCGCGACCAGATTTCAAACGGAAATTCATCAATCGCCGTCAGACCGTTTTGAAACGGCTGAAATTTTGAAATGGTCTGACGGCAGCTTATTTCCGAATTTTTTCCCGCCATTTTTTCGCCGAACGGCGACAGATTTAGCGGCACGTTTTGCTTTATTTCATTTCTTTTCGATTTCGTTTTTGCCGTTTGCAGCAAATCTTCGGGCAATTTCGAAGCGACAAAAGTTCCGCT
>CAYUGW010000388.1:0-1882 GCA_964444245.1 uncultured Blastocatellaceae bacterium
TAATAACCGACAAGAGCGATTCCGGCAATCGAGCAGATCATTGTCGGCAAGGCGAGCGCGTAAGCCGCATACCACGCCCGATTGAGCGGCGGCAGGCGCAGTTTCAAACCGCCGATAAAGAGCGAAATAATCACGGCAAGTTCGGTCAGATATTCAAACCACTCGCGCGATTCGATAATATCAATCTCGATCAAACCGAACCCGAGCGGGCTGATTATTATACCGACGATCAAATAAATCGCCGAAGTCGTTATGGGAAGATTCCGTATATAAGCCGATAAAAGCGCGATCAGCAAAAACAAAATCCCCGCCAGAGCCATCCAACCGTGAAAATCCATATACTTTTATTTGAATCGAATTTAAAGGATTTGTAAATCAGCAGACAGAGAGAATTTTGGCAGAATTAATCAAATGGATTTTGAATATTTTCAAAAATTGAAAATATTCAAAATCTTAAACTGATTTTTGTTTGGTTTTAGATTAATTATTTTTGTTTTTCTTTCTGATTCTTTCAAGGTATCCATTTGCAATCTTTTGAGGTTCGCCTTGCAAAACAAATTTATCTTTTTGCCAACTGTAATGCGAAATCTCAATAATACTCGGACAGCATTCTGCATCTCCTGATTCATGATCGAATGTTTCGATAACTAATTCGCCATGGGCATCGAAGGCGGTTATTAAAGAAACGGTGGTTTCACCAAATTCAAAACTTTCCAACAATTTCGGTTTATCCTTTTCAATTGCAAATATGTAAAGCATTGAATAAGTCGCGTTGCCGTCATCAATTTTTACGTTTATGAGAGCTTGTTCATCATATTCATCCGCAACGGAGATATATGAAAGGCTTTTTAAGGATAATTTTCTACTGTCTGAAAGTTGAGATGTTCCATGTTTCAAAGAAAATGTTTTTTCTCCATAACCGAATGTCTTTGTCCAGGGAAAGGTAAAATTTTGAAAATCAATTTTGCGGATTGATACAGATTCCACACTATTTTCTTTTATTGAGTTTTCAATCACCTGTTCTGCCTTAACTACATCTATTCTTGAAGAAGTGGTTTGACAATTTGTATTGAAAAGAATTGCGATTAAGAAAATGAAAATAATCCTCATGATTTCCTCCTATTGCCGGTGATTAAAACAATTCGCCCAATGCTTCTTCCAGATTCCGCACACCGACAACGCGGATTCCCAAAAGTTTCTCCAAACCTTTTTTATTTGAAGCGGGCAGAATCAATTTCTTAAATCCGAGCGTTTGCGCTTCTCTCGCACGGGACTGCGCCTGCTGAACGCCGCGTACTTCGCCGGTTAAGCCGACTTCGCCGAAAACTGCGGTTTCGGGCGGGATTTGCAGATTGCGGAAACTCGAAGCGATTGCCGCGATCACGCCTAAATCCGCCGCCGGTTCGTCAATTTCCAAACCGCCCGCGATATTGACGTAAACATCGTCATTGGCGAGCTGGAAACCCAGTTTTTTTTCCATTACGGCGATTAAAAGGGAAGTCCGGTTGTAATCGAAACCCTGCGCCATTCGTCTGCCCGAACCGAATTTTGTTCCGGTAACGAGTGCCTGAACTTCGACAAGCATCGGGCGCGTGCCTTCCATACAAACCGTGACGACCGAACCGCTCGCGCCTTCGGGTCGTTCCTGCAAAAAGACTTCCGAAGGATTCCCGACCGGAATCAAACCCGCGCTCGTCATCTCGAAAACGCCGATCTCGTTTGCCGCGCCGAAACGGTTTTTTGTTGCTCTGATTATGCGGTGATTGTGATGACGGTCGCCTTCAAAATACAAAACCGTGTCAACAATATGTTCGAGTGCTTTCGGTCCGGCAATCGAACCTTCTTTGGTCACGTGTCCGATCAGAAAAACGGGCGTGGCGGT
>CAYUGW010000388.1:1982-4574 GCA_964444245.1 uncultured Blastocatellaceae bacterium
GGCTGAGTTTATCGGCAATCTGGATGATAATCGTTGAATTATGAACAATTAAATCATTTGCCACAAAATTTTCGTGAGCAGAAACCGAAATATCA
Organism: uncultured Blastocatellaceae bacterium; assembly: GCA_964444245.1. Taxonomy (GTDB): domain Bacteria; phylum Acidobacteriota; class Blastocatellia; order Pyrinomonadales; family Pyrinomonadaceae; genus JAHCHG01. The sequence goes on from CAYUGW010000388.1 coordinate 2,078, forward strand.
TATACTTCCTCTTCTCCAGCAAATTCGATTTTTTTTATTTCATCCCAATAAATATCGCCGAAAGCTAAATTGTCCAAAAAAGAATTCGGATAAACTTTGGCGATTGCCTGTACGGTCGAACGGCAAAGCGGTCTTTCATGTCGCCTATTTTGTAAGCAGATACCTGCTTTAGCCGAAACAGCTTTGAATGAATCTTTGCCAAATAAATCTTTTAAGTTTTTCCAAAATAATTCACCTGTCGGGATTGTATCGCAGTGAGTTGACGGAAGATTCGGACTATTTAAGTGAGAAATTTTATCTTTAGCCATTTCGCGCCCGTAAATTCCGATTTCCGACAAAAATCTTTTGACATTTTCAACTCCCAACAATTGAATTTCATAAGCTATATAGGGTTTTTCTTTCACTTTGCTTGGTTTTGTTCTCAGTTTGGCAACGAATCCAAATCGTAAAAGTAAATGCTGAATGTCTTCGGCTAAACTTCGGCTGATAGTTGAGTAAGAAATTCCGGCTTGACAGTGTTTGTTAACATAAACCGAACCATCACAGGAAAATATAATTTTAAGAAAAACAGATAATTGTTCTTTGGGAAGACGAAAAATGCAATTTGGCACGGATTTATTATTTGCTGTTTTGAATCTTAACCCGATTGATTCAATAAAATGTAATGCCTTATTCAAAATGTCCCCTTGATTTCGGTCTTTTAAGCCTAATCCTTTTTCATCAATTTCAAAAACAGTGGTTAATTTTAGAAATTGGCTAATAGACGGAACGCCATTGCCTTTTCGCCAAGTCCAAACAGTTTCGTATTTTTCTCCGGCTTGACGCGCAATTTCTGCCCAGGACATTTGTTTATTATTGCGAATTTTAATGAAATTTTCAGCAAAAGCTCGTCGCGCTTTTGCTTTTTCACTTTTCGGGACAGTCAGACGAAAATCTCTGGCTTTGGTGTTGGTTTTCTCATAAACACGAACTTTCAAATCAAAATAAGCGGCAATTTTGTAAATATCTTTTTCAATTTCGGGCAATATGGTCGTAATCGTAATGCTCTTTTGTGGCGAACCGTCAGACAAAAGATAGGCGATTAATTTTATTTCGAGTTCACTCATTTCGCTTTTACCGAAAAAAGGTAAAATGCGGGGCGATGCAATTCTATCGCCAACTTTTAATTCTGAAAGCATTTTCCAACCCTCAACAGTTAAAAAAGGGTGGTGGGACGTGCAACAGATTTTTCGTCCTAATTTTGTTTCTATTTCAAAGACTTCTTTTTTACCCTGTTCGTGAAATGCGATAGATTTTTCAATAAAAAGTTTATGTGTTCTATCATCAAGCGAAAGAACATTTTTTTCAGATCTTTTCCACTTTGTAATCGGAAGAAAATCTCCCGTATTGGGATCAAAAACCCGCGTTGAGCCACTTAAGCATTTCCCGATTCCCGGAGAACCGCCGATTAAAACTAATGATCCGGCGACAATTCCGCCGCCTAAAACTCTGTCGAATTCTTCGATTCCGCTCGATATTCGCGCATCATCCTGCGATTCGATCTCGTTGTAGGAAATCGGTTGAGTATTGCGGAAACTCGCAATCATCGCGCCCGTTTTTGAAGTTTTCTGCGCGGTCGGGCGGAAGGTTTCCTCGATGAATGTGTCCCATTTTCCGCAATCGGCACACATTCCGTGCCATTTTCTTTCCTGCCGCCCGCATTCCTGACAGACGTAGATTGTTGAAGGTGTTTTTGCCATAGTTGGATTTTCGCAAAAAAATGTCGAAATCAAAAATCATCAAGGCTTTTGTTTTTTTTTACACTTTTGTATCCTCAAATTATGGCAACTCATTCGGTTCACGCATTTTCCGAAAAGGTCGCGCTCGTAACGGACGGCGCAAATCCGGTCGGTCGCGCCGTCGCGCTTCAGCTCGCGCTTTTGGGCAGTTATGTGATCGTCGGTTTTTCCGAAAATTCGGCGGAAAATACAAATGCTTTGCAGGAATTGAAATCGCTCGGAACGCTGGCAAATGCTGTTGAAACCGATCTGAAAACGGTCGAAGGCGCGCAGGCTTTGGTCGGTGAAGTTGAAAAAATGTTCGGTCGGCTCGATTTACTTGTCAATACTTTGAAATTTCAAAGCGAATCGTCGTTTTTAGAAACAAGCGGAGTTGTTTGGACAAATACGGTCGAAGCAAATCTGAAATCGGCTTTTTTCGTTTCTCAGGCGGCAATTCCTTTAATGAAGGCGCGACCGAAACCGGCGATTGTCAATGTCGCTTATGCGGATGAAAAAAGCGTTGCATTTTCCGCAGTTCAGGCGGGTTTGATCGGTTTGACAAAATCTCTGGCAAAAGAATTTGCGCCGAAATTCCGGATAAATTGTGTCGAGATAAGTAAAAAAGAAAACGCGAAAACGGAAATTCTCGACGCGGAGCTTTTTCGCCCGAAAAGCGGAATTGCGGAAGATGATGTCGCCCGTGCGATTATTTATCTGCTTTCATCCGAAGCGGTCGG
>CAYUGW010000389.1:0-4569 GCA_964444245.1 uncultured Blastocatellaceae bacterium
AAAAAAACGGTGAAACTCTTTTTTTTGACCTCTTTTACCGAAATTTTCTGCGATTTATTGTTGAGAGAGAAAATTTAGTCTTTCGAAAAACAGAGAGAGAAGATTTTATGAAAAACAACAAGCCTGAAAAAGTTTTTGAAATCAGCGATTTATTTTTAATCGTTTTTGCAATTATCGCGATTTTGCTGTTTTCTTCGGTTTCGGTTTATCCGCAGAATCTTTCGCGCTGGGCTTTGGGTCGTCCGTCGCTCCTGATTGATTTGCCGGGCAAACCGAATGCTTCGGGCGTAGCCTGGGCGGAAAGACCGATGTATTCATATTTTCCGAATGCCTGGAGCGCGGAAGAAAACGGTTTACGAGTAGAGATTGCGCGAATTTATACGACGAAAACTCCTTCGGAAGTTTTGGCGGAAGTCGGGCAGAAGATCAAAATTCCGCTTTCGGTCAAAAGCTCGGGAGAAATTTCGGGGCGCGAAACGGTGAATTATTTCGATCTTTCCAGAATGATTACGGTTATCGGCAAAGATTCGGAATTTTTCGGCGGCGCGACGTGGGTCGTGATGGCGACTTTTCAGGGCGAAAACGGTCTGAATGTGGCTTACCGCGTTTTCGATTCGATTCTCGTCGAACGCGAAGGCGGGCGCAAATGGGCTTTGCGGAGTTTCGGCAATACTTCGCTGATCGCCGAATTGCCGTTCGAGATGCTTCCGACAAAAAGAGCGCGGGATACGAATCGTATGCGGCGTTACGAACTGAATTTCGACGGAATGAGCGTGACGGTTTTGAATCAGACGGCGGACGAAAATATGTTTTTCAAGCCGGACGATGTAATTAAAAAATTGATCGAAGATAACCGCGCCGCGCCCGGCACGACCGATTTTACGTCTTCGGTCGGAAAAACAAAACTCGGCGATAAAACGGCGGAATTGATCACGATGGATTTCAAACAGGGTTATCGAAATTATCGAATCTATCAGCTTGCCCACATCGAAAAACACAGATCGCTGCTGGCAAGCATCAAGATCGATCCGAACCGCGCCGATCATCAGAAAACGGCGGAGAAAATTCTGCGTTCGCTGCGGTTTTCAAACACTTCGATCTACGGCTGGAAATCTTACGCGGTCGGGAAAAACGGTCTTTTTGTTGACTTGCCGAAACCGCCCGGCGCGCCCTTTCAGCAAAACGCCGTGACGGTTTATAATATCGAATCGCCGCTTTCAAGTGTCGAAATACGCGAACTCGAAGTCAGTTATACGGGTGGGCATAATCCCGATTTTTCCGCTAAGAATTACTTTGAAATTCAAAATGCCTTGAGCAAAATCAAATTCGAGTTGACCGGAATCGAAAGCCGTCTGGTTGACGGACTCGAAGCGCGTCTGATCAAAGCGACCTGGAAAAACGGCAAGATCACGAATCAAAGGCAGATTTTGATGATCCTCGGTTATGAAACGCAGTGGATTGTTGACGTGATCGCCGCGCCGGAAACCGTGGATTATCTGGACAAAGTGATGCAGAGCGTCCGCGTCGAAATTCCCGCACCGGGCAATTCCCGCCGCCAATTCTTCGGGAAAACGGGCGTTTCGTTTCTCGCCGATCAGAGCGAAAAACAAATTCCTCTGAAAACCGAAGAAAAAGCGAACGATCCCGATTTTGTTTCCGAGATCACCGGATTCGGCGAATCGGGCAGCGTGATGATCGTTTTTTACGAGGCGACTTCAAGAACAAATCTGCCGATCTCGAAAGACCTCGGCGTTTTTATCGTCAATTCGTTTGCTCGGGGTTTTTCCGAAACAAACCAGACCAAAATCACCGCCGCGCTGCGCAATGATTTTCCGGCGGAAATTGACGGCATCGAAGGCTTTCATCTGATCTTCGATTTCAAATCAGGCAATAATCAGAACGCGCCGCCGGTTCAGGGCGATCTGATTATGCTTTCGCAAGACAAACAAACCGTGGCTTTGCTGGTTATCACCAATTACGGCAGCGGCAAAGACGCGCTTTACGACCGCGCCCGAATCTTGAATTCGCTCCGCGTCGGTTTATAAAAATTTCAAACTTTTAAGGAGATATTCAAATGTTAAAAAAAATCAAAAACGAAAATTTTGAGATCAACGATTTATTTCTGTTGCTTTTTGCCGCAATTGCTATTTTGCTTTTTACGTTTTACGGAAAAGCGCAAACCTTTGAAAAGATTGCCGATGACACCATCGGTTATGTCAAAGCGGGAACATTCGGCAAACCGGATGTGGCGAAAAAAACCAACAAACTCGCGCTTTCGCAGGTTCGCGTTCATTACAAAATCGTCACGACCCGCGCCGCCGAAACGCGCGATAACGGCGCACGTGTGACGGTTTATCTGGACGGCGCGATGACTAATCAGGATTTGCAGAATTTAACGGATGAGTTTTATGTAATTCTGCAAAGAAAGCTCGGCGCACTCGGCATCGAATTCGTAGATTGGGATGCGATCACCAAAACCGATTATTACAACAACCGCGAAGACGCGACCATCGAGAAAAATAATATCAACTCCGACGGCGGAAACGGTCAGGCGTGGGTTTCATTCACGGCAAATGGCGGTCCGGTTTTTTATCGTTACAGTGTTGACCAGACAAAATCATTCGGCAATGAATTGCTCGGTTTCGGCAAAATGAAAAAAATCGGCAAAATGACGGAATCGCTCGGCGCGGATTTTGCAACCTTCGATGTCGTTATTGATTTCACGGCAATCGAGCTTGCCACAAGCAAAGACACGGTCTGGCAAGACGGCGCGAAATATTTGAAATACGGTGCGGATTACAATATCGCCGCGATGATGAGCGTGCCGCAATCGTATGCAATGTTTATTTCGCCGAAACTAAAATTCGATATTTATCAAAGCAAATTGCCGGTCGGGCAGCGCGATTTTTTCAGCGAAAGACCGTATGAAGACGCCGGCAAAGCGGCGTATAAAACAAAAACGATTTTCGGCGATTCGAAATTTGTCTTTACGCCCGTCGTCATCGAAGCGAAACGCGAACTTTATATTGCGGCGGCGCGGCGTGCGCTCGATCTTTATGCCGATATTTTTGTCGAAAAAATGCGTCTGATCCGCGGCGGAATAAAACCGGGAAGCAGACAAACTGCACAAAAACCGAAAGATACGACGACGCTCCAGCAGGTTAATACCGAAGCAAGAAAAAACAACGAAACAACCGCCATTACGACCAACGAAATGACGGCGGCGGCAGAACAAGCCGAGCGTGAAGGAAAATTTCAGCTTGCCGCCGATTATTACACCGAATTAATTAAGAAAAATCCCGAAGTTTTTCAATATTACTTAAAACGCGGTGTTCTTAACCTGAACGAGCTGAAAAACAATAAAGCCGCCGTCAAGGATTTTGATCAGGCGATCAAATTAAATCCGAACGAATTGATTTTATATTACAATCGCGGCACGGCTTATATTCAAACGTCCGATTGGAAAAAAGCGAAAAAGGATTTCGATTCGGTAATTTCGATTCGCCCCGATTATGTCAATGCTTATCTGAATCGCGGAATCGTCAATCTCAACTTAAAAGATTTGGACGCGGCTCTCAATGATTTTAATACCGGAATTCAGATCAATCCGCGCATTCCGAATCTTTACCGGGCAAGAGCTATTGTCTATAAATCAAAAGGAAACGCGCAGCTTGCACAGGCGGACGAACTTCGCGCCGCACAGATGGAACGCGGACAATAAATTTACGGTCGGAATTCAACAAAAATGAAAAAACTGCTTTTTTTAACATTTTGCTTTTTGATTTGCGGCTGCAATCAGGCTTCGGTTGAAACGGTTTCGTCAAACACCGTGATGAGTTCGCAGGTTTATCAAATGTACTTGATCGAAGCCGATAAATCCGAAACGCGCATTACGGCGACATTTCGCATCGGCGGGGCGACCGGAACGACACTCGAATTAACCGAACCCGGCAATATTTTCTATAACGGCGCACCGCTGCCGAAATCCGCGCCGGAAAATTTGCTCGGCTCGAATTATCGAATGAAAGGCACGGATTACCGGATTTTTTCAAAAGGTTATATTCCGGCGCACCGGTTTTCGTTCACCGATAACGACGGGAAAAATTATCTGAATTCGATTAATCTCGTGCCGATAGAAATTTCGGCAAATCCGGGATTTTTATTTCAATTCGCGCAGCCGGCGACAATTCCGCTTTCCCGCGCGGTCGGAGCGAACGAAACTCTGACCGTGGCGATTGATTCGGTCATTGATGACGAGATTCCGACTTCGGATAATTCGGCTTATCTCAGCCCGAACCGCAACGCTCTGATTATTACGCCGCAGTATTGGCTGGCAAAATCGCTGAAAGGCAAGGCGGAACTGAAGATTAAAATCAAAAAAAACTCGATTATTTCGCAAGGCTCGCCGCTCGGCGGTTCGATTTCGGCGGAATATTCCGCCGCGCCGGTTTCGGTTGCGGTAAATTCGGCGAAAAAGTCGAGGGTTGACAAAAAACGATCGGAAGGTAATGTTAAATCATCTGATTCGACAGAAATTAAATTTCACAAAAGGGAAAAATTAAATGATAA
>CAYUGW010000390.1:0-4559 GCA_964444245.1 uncultured Blastocatellaceae bacterium
TCGAAACCGGGCGGCGCAGAATTGATGCGCGGATCGAATTTTCGCTCCTGTGTTGTTTGATTCATAGATTTTTCTCTCCTTAATTTAATGCGTTCAATATATTGAACAGATGTTCTCAATAATGAAACCAACTTAATATAAAGAAAAATTATTGTAAAACGAAAAAGATAAGCGTTCGATATTTTGAACAGTTTTTCATCATCCCGAACGGGATTTGTTTATTTATTGTGAAAAAGTTAAAATCATTTGTCGCTAAATGATTGAAAAACATCTTCGTTAAGGAAGCGGTCTTTGACCGCGTTTCAACTCCACGCGGTCAAAGACCGCTTTCTTAACGGTCGTTTTAGTTAAAAAAAATACTTTTAAATTCTATTTTATGTCGCAAGAAACAACTTCTACAGCAGTTGACCGCGCGCTTTCGATCATCGAACTCGTTGCCGAAAGTCAGAAAGGAATGAGCAATTCGGATTTGAGCCGCCGACTTAAAATCCCGAAAAGTTCGGCGAGTTATATCTTGAGAGTTCTGGAAAATCGGGCATATTTGCAGCGCGATGCGGGCGGAAAATACCGGCTCGGCTTAAAACTGATGAGTCTGACGGGCGACGCTTTGACGCATCTGGACGTGCGCGAAATCGCCAAACCGGCGCTGCAGGAATTTTTGCGGAAATCGCGCCTTCCCGAAGCTCACTTAGCGGTTTTGGATAACGGTCGCGCCGTCTATATCGAAAAGGTCGAAAACGAAAAAAGTTTTATCAAAATGGACATCTGGGTCGGGCATCGCCTGCCGGTTCACACGACGGCAATCGGCAAAATTCTGGTTGCATATCTGCCTGACGAAGAGATTTCCGGAATCTTAAAACTTCGCGGGATGGAGAAAAAAACGCGCAAATCAATCACTTCCGAAGCAAGATTCCTGCGCGAGATGAAAAAGGTCAGAGAATACGGTTTTGCGATTGATAATGAAGAAAATGCCGAAAACGTCCGCTGCATCGCCGCACCGATCTTCAACGCCAAAGGCAAGGTCGCCGCCGCGCTCGGAACTTCCAGCACGATTCTCGACATAGACGAAACCCTCTTGCCGAAGCTCGTCGAACTCGTCAAAAAATCGGCAAGCGAAGTGTCGCGCCAACTCGGATACAATTCTTAAATGGACAACGGACAATGGACAATGATTAACTTTAGAAAGGCTTTTTGTGCTGAATAAAAGTTTTGTGAATTTATCGGCTAAATTTATTTCAATCAATCAAATTGCCCATTGTCCGTTGTCAGTTGATATTTTATGAAACCTTTTATCGAATTAAATCGCCGGATGCGCTGGGCGGATGTTGATGCAGCGGGAATTCTGCATTTCCCCAGAATATTCGAAATCGTCGAAGAAGCGGAAATCGAACTTCTGCGTCAGATCGATTTTTCGATGTTCGAGAAATTAAAAGATTTGGATTTTCCGCGGGTGCGCGTTGAATGCGATTTTAAGAAAATGATTCCGCTCGATGCCGAATTTCGTCTTTTTCTAACGGTCGGACGCGTCGGGCGCAGCTCGATTCGCTATGATTTCAAAGCGTTTAACGATAAAAATGAATTAGCTTTGGAAGGCGCGATGACGGTCGTAACTTTGAAAAACGGAAAACTGACAAAAATCCCGCAAAATTTTCGCGACGCGCTCGAAGGAAAATAAAGTAAAGATACCCGAAAAAGTTTGTCAAGAGATGAATTTATAAACAGTTTAAGGAATAAAATTAAAAAAACCGGTATTAAATCATCTTAAAACCTATTTCGCTTTATTTACCGATAAAGAATTACTATATTGGTTTTAGAGGGTTTATTTTATGTCCGATTTCGCATGGATAATCGCCATAGTTTTGATTCTGACCTTAGTCGGAAGTGCTATTTTGGTTTTTATCACGGTAAAATATTATTGGGGCGCAAGAGGCAAGCCTCCGCTGACCGGAGCTAAAAAACGCCGACAGAAAGAGGAAGAATTGAAATTAAGAGCCAGCCAGATCGAACACGCCGAAAAAAATCCGATCTCGCCGCGCAAAAGCGTTTTTTGGGACAACCGGAAAGTTTCTCAAAAAGGAGATCGTCAATAAAAAAAGCCGCTTTGTTCATTTACGACTATTCTTTTTATCGGATTTAAAGGCTTTAATTCCGACAAAAACTCCCAGCCCGACGATGATCGCCGCCATTAACACAAATAAAAAAATAACTTGAAAAAGCTGCCAGCCGGTAAGTTCGGCAGAACTAAGACCTTCAAATAAAATTAAAGCGTTCATATGATCTGTGCAAAAGTTTTATTATTTTCAGCGAGCCATTCATCCCAATCTTTCAGAGCCATTTCGACTTGAATATTATGCCGCTCGCGTTTGTTGCGGTATTTTTTGCGAATTTCGAGCGAAGGTTGTTCGAGCAGACCGAATGTGATATTTACGGGCTGAAAATTCTTTGTTTCGACGTTTGAAACATACCGGCAGAGCGATCCCGTTGCCGAATTTGACGGCGCGACGATCATTTCTTCGCCGCGCAAAAGCCGCGCCGCATTAAGTCCGGCAAGCCAACCTGTCGCAACCGATTCGATGTAGCCTTCAACGCCCGTAATCTGTCCGGCGAAAAAGAGTTTCGCATTTTTTTTCGTCTGCAGAGTTTCCTGCAAAATCTGCGGCGAGTTGATAAAAGTATTGCGGTGAATCTGCCCGTATTGCAAAACGTCGCAGTTTTCAAGTCCCGGAATAAGCTGCAAAATCCGTTTTTGTTCACCGTAGCGCAAATGATTTTGAAAGCCGACCAGAGAATAAGCGTCCGCCATCAAATCTTCCTGACGCAATTGCACGGCGGCGTAAGGTTCTCTGCCGTCAACATATAAACCTTTCGGCTTCATCGGACCGAAGCGCAAAGTGTCAACGCCGCGCCGCGCCAGTTCTTCAATCGGCAGACACGCTTCAAACCAGTGCGTTTCTTCAAATCTCTTGAGCGGAACGGATTTCGCGTTCGTCAATTCGTTGTAAAATATCTGGTATTGTTCCTTCGTAAAAGGACAATTGATATAATCGTCGCCGCCTTTGCCGTAACGCGCGGCTTTGAAAGCAATAGACATATCAATCGAATCCGCCGCGACAATCGGCGCAATCGCATCGTAAAAATAAAGCTGATCGTCGCCCGTAAATTTCATTATCTCAGCGGTTAAAGCTTCGCTTGTTAATGGTCCGGTGGCGATGATCGTAATTTCGTCTTCGGGAATTTTTGTAAATTCTTCACGAATAAGCTCGATATCGGGATGCGCTTCGATTTTTTCGGTTATCGCTTCGGCAAATTTTCCGCGGTCAACGGCGAGCGCCGCGCCCGCCGGAATTTTATTTTGCATCGCAACTTCCAACACGAGCGATGCGCCGCGCCTGAGTTCTTCCTTCAAAAGATACGGCGCAGAGCCGACTTCATCGGATTTGAGAGAATTCGAACACACGATTTCCGCCAGATGTTCGGTGCGGTGCGCCGGAGTTTGCCGGACGGGACGCATCTCGAACAATTTAACTTTTGCCCCGAAATTTGCCGCCTGCCAGGCAGCTTCAACACCTGCAAGTCCGCCGCCGATTACATTTACTTCATTCATAATTTAAAATTCGATCTTTGACTTTCGATCTTTGATCTTCGTTCAATTCAAAAAACAAAGCTCAAAAATCCAAGATCAAAGATCATTTTCCTTAATCTCTCTTTCAATATTCGCCCGCGCTTTTGCCTCAAATTTTTCGCAAACAATTTCCGTAAAATAAATTGTTTCGCGTTTCAGAAAATTTTGCAAAACACGGGCGCGCGCTCGTTTATAATCTTCATCGCTGACAAAATCATACTCTTTGCGAATCGCTTTTGCATATTCATCGTAAATATCGCTTTCCGCACCTAAAATTGCGAGATCGAAGTCGAGAAAAAGTTTTCCGTCGGAATCGAGATTTTCGCAGAGAAGATGTTTTTCCGTTGCCAAAATTATTTTTTCGATTTTCGAGATTTTTTCTTTCGGCAAAGAAATTTCCCGCAAACATCGGGCGGCTAACTCCGCGCTACGTCGTTCGTTATCATTTTTTTGCGGATCATAAACCGCATCATGAAACCAGATCGCAAAAAACACACAAACCCGATCTTCAATATATTCATCAAACTGCCGGAAAAGTTCGAGCAAAAAGTTGATATGATTTAAATTATGATAAGCGCGATGATTTTCAGAATACAAATCATGCAGTAAATTAAAGGTTTTTTCCGAATTTGCTGAATTGTCGTAAATTTCGGTAAATTGTTTCCGGAGCGATTTCATAAATACTTTTACTTGACATTATGCACCCTAGCTTCGTATAGTTTCAATTCGGCTTTAAAACATAAGCCATCCTAGCTCAGCTGATAGAGCATTCGATTCGTAATCGAAAGGTCGTGGGTTTGAATCCCATGGATGGCTCCATTTATCTTATACAAAATAAACGGCTTACGAAATTAGTTCTGATCTAATCGTAAGCCGTTTTTCTTCTGCATACAATTTTGCACACAACTTTTAATTTTCGATTTTTTTTAACTACTAA
>CAYUGW010000391.1:0-4557 GCA_964444245.1 uncultured Blastocatellaceae bacterium
TGCTCCGTTCCGAGTGCCTGCGTGATTTTTGCTAAAGTCGGGTAAACGTGGATTGCTTTGTTCAGATCGGCGATGGAAAGATTGTTTTTCATGGCGACCGTAAATTCCGAAAGAAGTTCGCCGGCGTGGATTGCGACGATGCTCACGCCTAAGATTTTTTTGCCGCGAAGGACGAGTTTGGCAAAGCCTTCCGCGTCGCCTTCGGCTTGGGCGCGGTCGTTGTGTGAGAACGGGACTTTGTAGATTTTAATTTTTTCACCGTATTTTTCGCGGGCTTCCTTTTCGATCAGACCGACGCGGGCGACTTCCGGTTCGGTAAATGTCGCCCACGGAATCACCGCGTAATCGGCTTTTTTTGTCAGGGGATAAAATAAAAATGCGTTTTGCAGAACGATCTGTGCTTCGTAATCCGCCGTGTGCGTAAATTGAAAACGCGCCGTCACGTCGCCGGCGGCAAAGATTTTTTTGTTGGAAGTCCGCAGATATTCGTCGGTTTCGATTCTTTTTTCAGTGTATTTTACGTCCGCTTTTTCAAGCTCCAAGCCTTTTAAATTCGGAATTCTGCCGACCGCCGCGAGGATTTCGTCCGCTTCGATCTCTTCGGTTTTCCCATTTCGTTCAACCGTTACGATCTTTTTTCCGTCTGCTGTTTTACGGACTTTGACGGCTTTTGTTCCGGTTAAAACAGTGATGTTTTCCCGTTCAAAAACATCCTTCATAAATTCGGAAACTTCCGCATCTTCTTTTGAAAGAATATGCTGCGCCATTTCGATGATCGTAACGAGCGAGCCGAACCGCGCAAAGGCTTGCCCCATTTCCGCGCCGATTGCGCCGCCGCCTAAAACGATCAGTTTTTCGGGCAAATCCTTTAAATGAAAAACTTCTTCATTGGTGATAAATCCCGCGTCCGCCAGACCTTCAATCGGCGGGATAAAGGCGGACGAACCCGTCGAAATACAAAAGCGTTTTGCCTTCATAATTCGTTTTTCATTTGAGTTTTGCAGCGAAATTTCGATTTCGTTTTTCGAGATAAAACGCGGCGAACCGAAAATGACTTCAACGCCCATTTCTTCAAAAACTTCCGGCGCGTCGTGTTCTTCGATTATGCCGATCACATTTTGCACACGATTTGTGATCGAAGCGAAATCGTCGTTTTTGAATTTGAAATCCGGGATTTGAAATCCGAATTTCGCCGCGCGGTTTAAATCCGAAGCAAACCGCGCCGAACGAATCAGCGTTTTTGACGGAACGCAGCCCGTATAAAGACAATCGCCGCCGAGTTTGTTTTTTTCGATCAGCGCAACGCGCGCGCCCAAAATTCCCGCGCCGCCCGCCGCGACCAACCCGGCAGAACCGCCGCCGATAACAACAAAATCGTAAATTTCGCTCATAATATTTTAATCAGTATAACGAACGGTAGTGAGTACCTTTTTGAAAATTCAACTTGAATGTAATCAACGCTGCTCACTACCATTCGCTATACTGATTTATTTTCCTTTATCTGCCGCCGCACTTTTTTCAAAGTCGAATACGCGCCGAAAATAATCAGCAAAACGACGACCGCGTAAACCCAGACCGGAACATTTTTTCCGGCGAAAATCAGGTAAATATAGGCGGAAATAAAAAAGAAGGTCGCCGTTAATGCGGGAAAGACGATTGATTTTCCGCGTCTGAAATTGCGGATCAGCCACGCGATCGAAAGCGAGAAAAACGGAATTGCACCGACATAAATTCCGCCGAAGATCAAGGGATTAACGCCGTAATTTGCGCCCAAACCGTAAAACCAGACTGTTATTGATTCCCACATACAACTCCGTTAAGTGAAAAAGTTTAAATGTGAAAAAGTGAAAAAGTTTATTCTTGCGTGTTAAATCGGCTTTTCGAGATAAAACCGAAACAATTTTTCAAAACGGCTAAAATTGCAAATACCAAAACTTTTAAACTTTTTCACCTTTTCACTTTTCCACTTTTAATGCTTCTCAACTTCAACTTTATTCCAAAAAGGTCTAAATTAAATATAAACATTTCAAGGAGAATGAAAAATAATATGAAAATTAAACTAACTGTATTTTTAACTATCGGTATCTTAGCACTTTCCGCGGTTTTCGGGTTTTTTAATTTCGGCACTGTGCAGGAAGTTTCGGCAGAAGAATTTGCCGCAAACTTTACCGCAAGAAATGGAGAAACGAATGTTCAAGACGCGGATATGAGCGGAACTTACGCTTTCGACAGAGCGCACAGCGCGATCGGTTTTCGCGTTAAACATATGGGTTTGGTTGATATTCCGGGGTATTTCCGCGATTTTACGGGAACGATAAATTATAATGCGAAGGACGTTTCAAAATCGTCGGTCGAATTTACGGCGCAGGCAACCAGCGTTGACACCGGAGTCGGAAAACGCGACGACCATCTGCGCAACCCTGATTTTTTTGAAGTCGAAAAATTTCCGACCATCACCTTTAAAAGCACAAAGGTCGAGAAAAAAGGAAATGCGCTGATGATTACGGGTGATTTTATGATGAAAGGCGTGACCAAACAGATTTCCTTCCCGTTTAATATCACCGGATTTGTCGATTCGCGCGGCACGATGAAAATGGGCGTAACGGCGGAAACTTCGCTCAACCGCCGCGATTACGGCGTAAATTACGGCACGAATATGCCGAACGGCGTGGCGATGCTTTCCGATAATATAAATATTAATTTGCAGATCGAAGCAAATATGCAGAAGAAAGAAGAAGCCGCCGTCGAGAAAAAATAAGCAAATTTGTAATTTGCGACTGTCGTAAAAATCAAGCGTAAGCAATCCCGGGTTACGCTTGATTTTTTTTTTACAAAAGACTTTCTTCCGTCAAATCTTCGGTTTTCGGTGAATTTTCATCGAGTATTTTTTCCCTGTGAACTTCGGCTAAATCTCCGGTCGAGATCAAACCTTCGCCCGCGGCGTGAACGGCGGCAAATTCGCTGTCGGGCGCGAAAACGATCTGGCTTCCGCTTTCCCGGACTTCCTTGATAAGTTTTTCAATATCGTTTTCATTTTCAAACTCGCGGCTTACCTTTCGGATATAAACCGTACGAATTCGTTCGGGATAATCGCGGACGATTTGGCGATAAATGTCGGGGTCTTGTTCGCCGTCGTCGCCGATTAAAACAAATTCCATTTTCGGATAAGTGTCAATTATTCGTTTGATATTAAAGAGTTTATGGCTCTGATGATCGCCCGAGTTAAAAATCGTGTGCGTGCCGAAATCTTTCAAAAAAACAGGTCCGAGCGGGATTTCCTGTTTTTTAAAAAATTCGATCAGCAAGGTATAAAGATTCCAGGGGCTGCTCGAAACATAGAAAAACGGATTGTTTTCATCGCCCGAAATTCCCTTTTGCATAGCGCGGTAAAACGCGGCAACGCCTTCAAACGGGACTCGCGTATGTTCATTTGAAAGCACGGTCGTCAGGAGCATTTTAAATTTACTGGCAACATTGGTCGCCATAATCGTGTCGTCAATATCGCTGATTACGCCGAATTTTGCCGTATCGGGCGGAATCAAAACCTCGCCTTTAGTTTTGACTTCAAGGCTGTTTTTGCCGACGGGTGCGAGCAGCTCGAGTTCGACTTCGTGCCAGATTTCCGAAGCGGAAATTCCCGAAGATTCAAGTTCGACATCAAAATAGCCTTCGCCGTCGGCAGTTACCTCTTTTCCCGCGTTTTGAAAACTCGCTCTGACCCGGGCAAACGGAATTTCGTCGGTTTCAAACCGCCGGTACATATTTGCCAGATTGCGCCAGACGCTGTCGGTTTCCTGTGCGGTTTTATAATTTTTGTCCTGCAAAACGCGACCTTTCAGGATGATTTTCGCGTCATTGCCGAAGCCGAGATACGGCGTAATCAAAAGCGGCGAACTGAAATCATTCATTTTCTTGAGACGGTATCTGACGCTGCCCGACCAATCATCTACGCGCTCGAATATATTTTGCAGTTTCGGCTTCCATTTTTTCATAAATTCGCGACTTTAAACAATTTAACAAAAAAAGGTTTACAGATGAAATATTCAAAATCCATAAACCTTTTTCTTTGATTGATTTCGCAGACTCTTTTTTAACCGGCGATGTAATGTTCGAGCTGCTCGATGGTAAATTGCTGTTCGGCGATAATTGCCTTGACCAGATCGCCGATCGAAAGCACACCGACGACCTTTTCGCCGCCATCAAGAACGGGCAGATGCCGGATGCGTTTTTCAGTCATAATTTCCATACATTGCTCGACTGTAAAAAGCGGTTCGGCGCAGACGACTTCAGCCGTCATAATTTCTTTAACGGGCGTTTCCTTTGAAGATTTGCCTTCCAGAATTACCTTTCGGGCGTAATCTCTTTCGGACAAAATGCCGACGAGTTTTTCGTGTTCCAGCACCAGCAAAGCACCGATTTGGCGTTCAGCCATCATTTTTATCGCATTCAAAACGGAATCATCCGGCGTGATATGCCAGATTTCATTGCCTTTGGATTCCAAAATATTTTTGACCAATTTCATAGCGTTTCTCCTGTTTTCGGAAACAAGTAGAAAAT
>CAYUGW010000392.1:0-4556 GCA_964444245.1 uncultured Blastocatellaceae bacterium
TTTACGGTTTGAAATTTCAACACGACGCGCACGGTTTCGGAGCGGTGATCCATATTTGCCGGAACGAACGGCGGCGCGTAATCGGGATTTGTTTTTAGAGCTTTTTCCAGTTCGCGCACGGCTTGGCGATTTTTTGAAGGTTCGACCACTTCGGCGATTTGCGCCAGACCATTGCCGAAAACATCGGCGACGACGACGACTTCATCATCATTCATCCCGCCGCGCATAAATGATTTGGTCAGCGCGACCAATGCGCCTTCCGGATTGACCGAAGGCGATACAGCCGAAATCGAAAGACGTTCGTTGGCAAATTCCATCGGAGTTAATTCATCATCAAAAAGATTCGGAGTTGCTTGCGCCAGTAAAATCTTTGAAGTTTCCGGTTTTTCGTAAGTCGCAAATTCGGATTCTTGCCGAATTCCGGTGTTTGCCGTCATCAAAGCCCATAAAAGAAGAAAACCGAAAATTAAAGATGCGGCAGTTCCGACCATAGACGGCATCAGAAAACTACGCGCCCACACCCGGAATTTTTCGGAAAAAGTCGGCTCTTGATAGATCTCGGAATTTAATTCTCGAGCCACGCGCATTTTTACGGAATGTAATAATTCATTCGATAAAACCGGGCGCGGCATCATTCGCAAATCTCTCTGCAAAGCTTGAAAATCCGACAATTTTTGGCGGCACAAAGGGCATCGCGCCAGATGTTCATCAAGCGCGGCGCGTTCTTCATCCGTCAAAATATCATCGAGATAGATCGAGAGATTAAATTGTAAATTTTCGCAGTTCATTTTCTTTTTGTCCTTTGTCCTTCGTCCTTCGTCAGTTGCGAATTACTACAAATTGCAACTGACAAATGACAAAGAACGATTGACTAAATTCAGAGTGAATGATTCACTGACCCCGGCTGTTTTCCTCGTGTTTACGGGAAAACAACGCTTGTTCGATGGCGGTTTTTTAACAAAATTGCACGTCTTTTATAAGTTTCGGAAAAGTTGTTGCTGATCTATTTTTTCAAATAGTTCCAAAACTCGAAAAAACTCGCGTCAATTCAAAATTCCGCTCCGAATTTCATCGTCACCTTTGACCCGTTTTTCGTTGGCACCGATTTTGGTTAATTAAAAGTGATACCGGGGCGAGTCAATCATTCACTCATTGTTTGTCCATCGTCATTGGTCATTTGTCCTTTGTCCTTTGCTGAAATGTTGAATTTCAAAAACAAAGGACAAATGACTAAGGACAAAGGACTAAACTTATCAAATATCTAAAAACCTTCCAGTTTTTTTCGTAATTCTTCGCGTCCGCGGGCGATTCTCGATTTTACCGTTCCGAGATTAATTTCAAGTGTTGCGGCGATTTCTTCATAGCTCAAACCTTCGATGTCGCATAAGATCACGGCTTCGCGAAAAATTTCCGGCAGAGAATTTAACGCACGGCTTAAAACTTTTTCGCGTTCTTTCTGCAAAATATTTTCTTCCGGCGATGAAAAATCGCTCGAAACCGTTTCGCTCAGAGGCGTTTCGCTTGCTCCGACCGGGGCATCCAGAGAAACCGTCTTTTCGCGTTTGCGGCGTTTCCACCAGCGGAAACGGTTTTTGGAATGATTTATCGCAATCCGGAAAAGCCACGTTTTCAAATCCGCTTCGCCGCGAAACTTTCCGATCGCTTTTAATGCGCTCAAAAAAGTTTCCTGCATTAAATCTTCGGCTTCTTTGCCATCTTCCGTGATTCTTAAAAGAAGCGCGTAAACATCATTGGCATAACGATTTACCAAAGTATCGAAGGCTTTTGCATCGCCCGCTTTCAAATTTTCAATGAACCCGGAATCAATCGCGGATGAGTGTGCGGAAGAAATGCCTGTCGCCAATGCAACATTTGTTAATTCCTTCTCGTCAATTGTGATTGACTTACTGAAGAACATTTCCCGCCTTTTTTCTTTCCCTAAAATTGAAAGTTTCAAATTGCTCATCCGCCGATTTCCCGCGAACTATTTTATTAGACACCGTTTATTTTAAATTGTTCCCGAAAAACTAAAAAAATTAAATATATTTTTGTTTTGCTCATTTTAACCCGTTAAATTCAAACTAAACCAAAACACAAACTTGATTTCATCGGTCTATTACGTTAAATTTGCTACTTTGCATAAAAACAAAAAAAGCATATCATCAATTATATAACGAATAGCAAAAGAAGGATTGCAGTTTTAACAATGGCTAGAAAAAAACGAAAAGTATTACCACAATTTCAAGAACCCGTAAAACAGGAAACCGATAACCCGAAAAAACCTTTTCAGGATGAATTTCAATCAACCGTCGGGAAAAAAATTGAAGATTTCGGCAGCAGACTCGAAGGCAAAGGCAAAACCATAACTTACGCATTGGCGGCAGTTGCGGTTTTATTAGTGATCGGCGGAATATTTTATATTTGGAACAATCGCAACTACAACGCCGCGCAAACCGCGCTCGGTAAGGCGATTGAAACTTCACAGGCAACCGTCAGCGAAACGCCGCCGCCAGCCGGTTCGCCGCCGCAGAAAACCTTTAAAACCCAAAAAGAACGCTCCGAAGCCGCAATTAATGAATTTCAAGCGGTTGTTGATAAATTCGGCGGAAGCGTCGGCGAAAAGGCGAAATATTTTATTGCCGTCAATCGTCTGGCAATTGATCGCGGCGCGGCAATTCAGGAACTGACCGCTTTATCAAATAATAGCGGAGAAGTCGGGATGCTTGCCAAATTTGCTTTGGCGCAGGCACACACGGACGACGGAAAATTGGACGAAGCCGCCGCGCTTTATCAGCAATTAGCTGCGCTTGATAATCCGATTCCGGCAAAAGATACGATTAATTTTAATCTGGCGAAAATTTACGAAAAACAAAATAAAATAAACGAAGCCGTCGAGGTTTATTTCAATATCGCCAAACCGGCAAGCGAAGCCAAGGATGCGGAAGGCAATGCCGTTCCGATGTCTTTGACGGCACGTGAGGCAAAGGAAAAACTCGAAGAATTGAATCCTGAAAAAGCCAAAGAAATCGTCGAACCTGCGCCAGCAGCACCGATGGGCGGTCTGCCGATGGGAATGTAGGTAGGAAGGCAAAAGTAAAAAGTAAAAAGGCAAAAAGTAATAAAATAGAATACGGTTTGAAATGATCAGATAGATTATGGCGGAGAATTTTTTTATCCGTTTTATCCTTCAAAATCAATAAAATCCGTATTCTTTTTTTTATTTATCGAAAATAATTTGAAAATTTCCGCGCAATTGGTTATTTGTAGTAAACAGGCTTTTAAAAAAACAAAACCCGTCAGGCAAGCGGTCTTTGACCGCGAAAGGCGGAAAAACATTTATTTGATAAAGAGAAAAATTTAAAACGTGAACCAAATCGCCCAAGCAAAAACTGCGGATATTTCGACCGAAGCAAATTCGGCGGTTGAAACTCTGTCCGGTAAAAATATCAACATAAGGGTTTCGCCGAACAGCTATTTTACCGCGCTTTTTCTGCTGACGTTTTTTTCGGGTTTTCTTTTTTATCTGGGGTTGGATTTTTACGGGATTTTGCTTTTTATGGCGAGTTGGCTGATTTTCCCCTTTTTAGCCTGGAATGACCGGATTACTTTCGACGGGAAACGTCTGACGCGAACAGGGTTCTTACCGAAATTGTGGGTGCAGATGAACGGTACGAAATTTCGTCTGCGAATTAACGACATTGAACAAATCGAAACACAGGCACTGCGCGCCTTAAAGCGCGGCGGCAATGTTTTTTACCGTTACCGAACTTCGGTGCAAGGCAAAAATCTGCGTTTTGTCATCGCTTCGGGCGGCGAAGATTATCGCCGGATGGTTCACAGACTTTTTCCGTTGCTTTCGGAAAATTTGCTCGATAATCGTTCGATTGAATTGCGCGATTATCTCGCCGAACCGAAGGAAACTTTGATGAAGGCGGAATTTGCCAAAATTCCTTCGGCGGAATTTCTCGAAAATTCGCTGCAAAATCTTCATTCTTCGGACAAACAAAAAAGAGATAATTATCAGATCACCGAAGATGCGATTGAAAAAGCCGAATATCTGCGGAAACTTGCCAATGAATTACGGCTTTCCGGCTATTTGATTCAGGCACTCGAAGCCTTTCGCCGTGCGCTCGTTTTGAATCCGAAAGATGCGTGGTTGCTGTTTGAATTTGCCCGTTGTCTGCATTCATTTGCCGGTTCGGAGCGAGATGCGAAATTGCAGAAAAAAGCCTTTGCCGCGCTTCGTCTGGCGGAAAAACGCGGGAAAAACGACAGCAATTTTCTCGAACGACTCGGCGAAAGCTACTTTCAATACGGCGAATGGCAACGCGCTTACAAAGTTTTTAACCGCGCAATTGATGTCGCGGAAGAAAGTTTCCGTTCGGTCAGAGGTCTGGCGGAAATCGCTCTACGCGAAGGCAAGATCGCGCACGTCATACATCATTTCGGCACGGCTTACAGGCTTGCCGAAACTCCCGCACTGCAGCGTTGGACACAAGCCGAAAACGAATATTTCTCGCGTCTCAACAGCGACGACGATTATATGGAACTCGAAG
>CAYUGW010000393.1:0-4553 GCA_964444245.1 uncultured Blastocatellaceae bacterium
CAGAAAACTATGGCAACATCGCACACGGCGATACGGTTGTTCGTGAAATTCCATACACCATTCCGGGTGATGCAGTTTGCGGCAGTTTCCACGAAGTGACTATTACCGTTGCCTCGGCACTCGGAGCAAATACACCGCAGACGCGTGAGTTTCGTTTAGGCGCACCGGTCGGCGGCGCGCCTGTTTCGTTCACCAATTCGACACCGATTGATATTCCGGCGGGACAACCGACGACAACTTCGGGACCGGCATCGCCGTATCCTTCGGTAATTAACGTTTCCGGCTTGAGCGGAACGAAAATTATGAAGGTCAGATTCAACGGTTTCCGTCATGAATTCCCGGATGATGTTGATATGTTACTGGTCGGTCCGGGCGGACAGAAATATATTTTCTTGTCAGATGTCGGCGGCTCAACCGAGCAATTGACACCGATTACATTTACCGTTGCCGATACGGGAGCAACACTTCTTCCCGATAATGCACCATTTGTTGACGGAACCGAATACAGACCGTCGAATGTCGGCGCCAATGATCCGTTTGATGCTCCGGCACCGGCGCCTCCGTATGAAAATGCGGCTCCGGCAGGATCGGCGACATTTGCCTCGGTCTTCGGAACAAACGGAGCAAATTTCAACGGCAATTGGAGTTTATATATTGACGACGATGCCGGTTCGGATCCGGGCAGAATCGAAGGCGGTTGGACGCTGATCTTCGAATCTGATGAATATGAGTGTTCGTTGGCACCGTCTGGTACAGCCCGAGCCGATTTTGACGGCGACGGCAGAACCGATCTGTCGGTCTTCCGTCCGTCGGAAGGCAACTGGTATATCAACGGTTCGACTTCCGGATTCTCGGTTCTCAACTGGGGTTTGAGCGGCGACGTTCTCGCGCCGGGCGATTTTGACGGCGACGGCAAAACCGACATTGCAATTTTCCGCCCGGATTCTGACAGCAATTTGCCGGATTTTTATATCTTAAACAGTTCAAACTTTACTTTTTCGGGATTGTCGTGGGGTTTGCCCGGAGATATTCCGGTGATCGAAGATTACGACGGCGACGGTAAAGCCGATATCGCGGTTTTTCGTCCGTCAGATTCGACGTTTTATGTTTTGCAAAGTTCAAACGGCAATGTTTTGACATATTCAGGAGCTGCGCCCGGTTTCCTTCCGGTTGCCGGAGATTTTGACGGCGACGGCAAAGGCGATTTTGCCGTTTTCAGTAATGGTGAATGGCGAATTTCAAGGTCAACCGATAATCATCAAACCGGTGAAATCATCTTTTGGGGATTGGATGGAGACAAACTCGTTCCCGCAGATTTTGACGGCGACGGAATTGATGATCTGGCGGTTTATCGTCCGGGCGAAGGCGTTTGGTATATTCGCCGAAGTTCCGGCGGAAACACAATTGTCCAGTTCGGTTTAGCGGATGATATTCCCGTTCCGGGCGATTACGACGGCGACGGTAAAGACGACATCGCGGTTTATCGAGACGGTATCTGGTATGTTATTCAATCAACTTCCGGCGTTTTGATTTCGCAATTCGGTTTGAGCAATGATTTGCCGATTCCTAATCAATATCTTCCTTAAATTTATTGATAAATAAAAAAAATTAACCGGAAACTGTTTATTGTAAGTTTTTCATAATAAACAGTTTCCCTTTTTTTTATCAAAACCCTTATTAAATCGAATGTTTTTTGAAATTGACAAGAGATATTTCTTCTGATATTTTCTATGATTTTTGTGCTACAAAGGTTGATTTTTAAAAATGTCTTTTGAATTATCCGATTTATATAAGTTGAAATTTGAATATTGCGCGGACTATCTTTTTGCCCGCGTCGGCGGCGGAAAGGATTCTCTTAAATTAAGCAAAGAGTATTGGTTGCGAATCTTAACCGAAGGCAAAAACCGCCAATTCAATAAAATATTGATTGAAGAAGATTTAGACGGAGTTTTAACATCTTCGGAGATTTACGATTTTTCCGTCTGGCTGAGTAAGCAAAATTTTAATAATATTTTTGTTGCTTTTACCGATCTTCACACAGACCATCTGGAATCGAATCAATTAAGCGAACTGATTGCCACTAATCGCGGTTTTCGCGTCAGAGTATTCCCGTCCAAAGATGAGGCAATAGAATGGCTCGCATCTTTCTAAAGTTAAGTTTTCGCACACAAACTTTTCCGGTTCTTCGCTTAACATTTTATTAACAATAATTTAAAATCTGACTGAATCAATATATCAATAATTTCGGATAAATCAATATGGATTTTACCGCCATTCAGCAAGATTTAAATATACTCGTACGCATTCTGGTCGTTATCGTTTTATCGGGCATTTTAGGGTGGGAGCGCGAAACTTCAGGCAAAGCAGCAGGATTTCGCACCCATATTCTGGTCGGTGTCGGGACGGTTCTTTTCGTTGCGCTCGGCGAGATTTTTGTTGAAAATTTTCGCCGATTCAATAATCAAATGCAGTTTGATCCGATTCGTATCGTCGAGGCAATTGTTACCGGCATAAGTTTTATCGGGGCGGGTTTGATTTTTGTTTCGAGAAACGAAGGCATCGTCCGAAATTTGACTACGGCGACTTCCGTCTGGACAACTTCGGCAGTCGGGATGGCGGTCGGGCTGCAACGCTATTTTCTCGCCATTGTCAGCACGATTTTGATTTTCTTTGTTTTGAGATTTCTGACCTTTTGGGAAAATAAAGAACCAAAAAAGAAAGAGAAACCCGAATAGATTCAATTGAAAATCTAATTTTTCTCATTTAACTCGATCCAATTTCCCTGCCAATCGAATTTTTCCAACGCGCTGAAACGCTTTTTATAATCATAAAAAGACGCGCCTTCGTAAGCATAGCCTTGATAATAAAAGGTTTTGTTGTTTTTTAATGCAAATTCGATTTCGATCAGCATTGTTAAAATCCCCAAACTCCGACGATTTTCTTCCGGCGCAAACATCGCGTAAATTCCCGACATCGAGCATTCGCCGACATCGAAAAAACTTACCGCGACGAGTTTTTCTTGGTCATAAACGCAGACTTCCCGCCCTTGGCACGGAACATCCGCTGGCGAAAACGAAAGAAAATCGAAAATCGAATCGGGAACGCCGTGATCGAAACGCTGTTTGTGGCGGTCAAACAAGATTTCCTTTTCTTTGCTGATTTCTATCGGGCGAATTATGATTTGCAAATCCCGGTTTTTTCTTAAAACGCGGCGTTGGCTCCTTGAAATCGAAAACCCGGAAAGCCGTATGCGAAGCGGAATTACGCGGCGGATTTGATTCCGGTAAAATCCGAGATTATACCGAAAAAATTGCGTTCCAAAATGCCGCCAACCGTTTGCAAGAAGAAAATCAAGTTGATGCGGCAGGATTTCAAGAGCCGAGAATTCCTCGTTGATAAAGGAAAATTCGTCTAAAATGAGAAAATCGTCTTCGAGCATCGGAAAATAAAAAGGGATTGCCAATTTTAATCTGCATTTGGCTAAGAATTGCTGTAATTTTAAGTTTAATGCGAAAAAACACCGCCAAAATAAAAAAAGTGAACAATAAAAACTTCCCGCTTATTGTTCACTTTTTTACTCACGAATTTCGATTGAATTTAATTAACTTTTCCGGCTTCGGCGGTTTTTTCCTTAATTACGTTGTTTTCAGATTTTTTCGCTAAGTCTGATTCCCTGATGTTTTCAGTTACCGGCACTTTATTTACGGCTTCGACGTGGCGTTTTTCCAGATTTTCCTGCGCTTTAATCATACTGCAGCTGCCTTCGAGAATCGCACCTTCGTCAATCATCAAGCGCGGCGTTTGAATATTTCCGGCAACCCGCGCCGTACGTCCGAGTTCGAGTCTTTCGGTTGCAATAATATCGCCGTTGACAGTTCCGTTGATGACCGCCGCCGCAACCTTGACGTTGGCATCAACCTGTCCGCTCGAACCGATGATCAAAGTTCCGTCTTTTGACGTAATGCTTCCCGTCAGATGCCCGTCAATCCGCAGCATCGCCTGAAAAGTAGTTTCGCCGGTTAAAACCGTGCCGTTGCCGACAAAACCGCTCAAGCGACCTTCCTTAATATCGCGTGCCATTGATTCGCTGTCCGATACAGCGTTTCCTGAAGACATACTAATTCCTGTCTGATAAGTATTTGCCGGCGGCTGACTTACCGGTATTGACGGCGTATTTATTTGTTCGTTGATCGGTTCCGTTTTGGAACTTCTTCCCATTCTAATCATATTTATTGCAAACCTCCGCTCGATTTTTTTGACTCTTAAACTATTGATTAGATTTCACTTACAAAATCCAATCAAGCGCGAGTCATTCCCTTATTTTAGTTGGAATAATACTGAAATGACGAACCTTCGTATTTTTTCAGTTGGAAATTTAATGATAAAAGACTCGCACGCTTTATGTCCAGTAATTTCTCCGAATTTGTAAAAATTTATTTAACGTGTCAAACTTTGAGGTTCGGAGGAAATGATAAAAATTGTTTGTAGAAAGTAAAATAAAAACAAAACTGCTCAAAAAGATGGGCAAAGCGATTCACGATTTTTCGATGATC
>CAYUGW010000394.1:0-4545 GCA_964444245.1 uncultured Blastocatellaceae bacterium
ATAAGCCGGCTCGAGATTTTCTTTTTCGGGCAAAATCCAAATCTGCAAAAGATGCGTTTTTTCGGTTTCCGAACTGTATTCGCTGTGCAGTACGCCCGTTCCGGCGGTCATTCTTTGAACTTCGTTCGGCTTAATGGTCGCGGCATTGCCCATCGAATCTTTATGCGAGAGTTCGCCCGATATGACATAAGTCAAAATTTCCATATCGCGGTGTCCGTGTTTCGGAAACCCCTGCGCCGGCTCGACGTAATCTTCATTAATCACCCGCAAATCGCGGAAACCCATAAATCGCGGATCGTAATAGTTGCTGAATGAAAACGTGTATTTCGTATCGAGCCAACCGTAATTTGCCGCGCCTCTCTCTTCGCTTCGTCTGATTATAATCATTTTTTCCAATCCTCCTTGTTCTTTTTCTCTATAGTCATTTTTCTTTGACATTATTAGAATACAAAGAATTTCGTTGATTGTAATCATCATTTACGACGAAGTTTTTCTCACTCTTTCGGGTGATTGTTTATTTTTCAAACCCGAAATCGAATTTTATTTGCAATGTAAAAATACGAATTCTTTATTAAATCTTTAAAAGAAATATTGACACATCGGAGATAAACATTTATTATTTTTATTAAACGATGATAAACATCGTTTTTATCTGTCTCTCAAGCAGTTACATTCTAATTAAAAAACTACAATTTTCTATTTCTTTTTGTTTGCTTGCAGACAATTGGAAGCACCATAAAATAAATGTCAGCAAAATTAGGGGAAATCCTTGTTCGGGAAAATTTAATCAATTCGCAACAACTGCGTGAGGCTCTCGAGTATCAACGCGGTAACGGCGGGCGTTTAGGTTCGAATCTGGTCAAACTCGGACTTATTTCCGATGATGTGATTACTGCTGTTTTATCGAGACAGTACGGCGTTCCTTCGATAAATTTAGACCTTTTTCAGATCGAAGAACAAACAATCAAATTAATCTCTCACGAAGTTGCCCTCAAATATTCGGTATTGCCGATTTCCAAAGTCGGAGCTACTTTGACTTTGGCAATGGCTGACCCGACCAATGTTTTTGCGATGGACGACATCAAGTTTATGACGGGCTTGAATGTCGAACCCGTCATTGCTTCGGAAACATCGCTGCAAGATTCGATAGCCAGATATTACAGCTCATCAAACGCTATTGATCTGCTGAATCTGAACGAAGAAAGCGCATACGAAAAAATAAGCGCAAAGTTAGGGAAAGTCAGTCCCGGAAACGGACAAAGCAACGGACAAAGCAACGGACAAAGCAACGGCACATTAAAAAAAGGTGTTGCTCCCGGCGAAAGAATTTTAGATTCCGATCTGAATATGGGAGTTTCGCTCGACCGTTTTGAATTTGATGCAGCCGAAGCCGGAGAACTCGAAATTCTCGATGATAACGATGAGATCGATCTGGCAGAACTTGCCAGAGCCAGCGAAGACGCGCCGGTTGTTCGGCTGGTCAATGTTCTGCTGGTTGATTCTTTAAGACGCGGCGCATCGGACATTCACGTCGAACCGTATGAAAAGGATTTTCGCATCCGTTTTCGTATTGACGGTGTTTTATATGACGTAATGCATCCGCCGATGAAAATGCGCGACGCGCTGATCTCGCGTCTCAAGATTATGTCGAAACTCGACATTTCCGAAAAACGTCTGCCCCAGGACGGACGTATCAAGATTAAAGTAAAAGTCGACAATCGTTCGCGTGAACTGGATTTCCGCGTTTCGAGTCTGCCGACGCTGTTCGGCGAAAAAGTCGTGCTGCGTCTCCTGGATAAAGACAAATTGATGCTCGATATGACCAAACTCGGTTTTGAGCAGCAGAGTTTGGACATCTTCCAGCGCAATATCGCCAAACCTTACGGAATGGTACTCGTTACGGGACCGACCGGTTCGGGTAAAACCAACACGCTTTATTCCGCACTGCAATCTCTGAACACGCCCGAAACCAACATTATGACGGCGGAAGATCCGGTCGAGTTTAACCTGCACGGAATCAATCAGGTTCAGATGAAGGAACAAATCGGTTTAAATTTTGCCGCCGCGCTTCGCTCGTTTTTGCGGCAGGATCCGAACATCGTTCTGGTCGGCGAAATCCGCGATTTTGAAACGGCGGAAATCGCCATCAAAGCGGCACTTACAGGACATCTGGTTCTTTCCACCCTCCATACCAACGATGCGCCCTCAACCATCTCGCGTCTCGTCAATATGGGTATCGAACCTTTTCTGGTCGCAACCAGCGTCAATATCATTCAGGCACAGAGACTCATCCGCCGCGTCTGCAAAGAATGTAAAGAAGAACAGAAAGTTCCGGTCGAAGCACTCATCGAAATCGGATTTTCGGCGGAAGAAGCTCCGACTATTAAAACCTATAAAGGCAAGGGTTGCGAAAATTGCAACGGCACGGGTTTTAAAGGCAGAGTCGGGCTTTATGAAGTAATGGAAATAACGGACGAACTCCGTGAATTAATCATCATCGGCGCCAGCGCAATCGAGCTTCGAAAGAAGGCAATCGAACTCGGAATGATTACGCTGCGTCAATCGGGCTTATATAAAATACGGGAAGGCATTACGACGATTGAAGAGGTCGTTAAAGAAACCGTTCTTTAGGAATTTTGGAGAGTAAAATATGCTGCGAGCAATTGTATTATCATTGGCGTTATTAGTCGGAATCGGGACTTTGATCCCGTTGGCAACCGAATTTGCGGAAGCAGGTTCCCATAAAAAGAGAACCTATAAAAAACCGAAAGTTAAAAAATATTCTAAGCGTTGGTGGCGGGCGTATAATCAGCGGAAAAACGTAAAAAAAGCCAGAACTGCCAGAGCAAGAAAGGCAAAGGTGCGCCGCGCCAGATCTGCTAAAGTGCGCCGCGCCAGAGCCGCCAAAGTGCGCCGTGCCAGATTAGCCAAAGCACGCCGCGCAAAAGCAAACAGACAAAGAAGACAAGTTGTGAGAAAGCGTTCGACCAGACCGGCGCGTTCGACCAGAAGAACTGCCCCAACAACCGCTAAAATCGTAACTCCGAAAGCATCCGTGAAAACAGTTACGAATTATACGCCGACAAAATTTACTACTCCGGCAGTTTTGCCGTCGGGCAATCCCGCTCCGAAAACCTGGAAATCCGAAGGCATCGCGCAGGGTGAACTTCAATTCCGCGTAACGGATAACAGCGGTTCGCCGATCGGCGCGGCTTCGATTTCGGTTGTCGGACCGGCAATGGAAGATGCTCCGGTATTCAATAGCCGCGTAAAAACCGTCGGCGGCGTGTCAACGACCGCTCTGCGCCGCACCGTAATCGATCAAATGATTCGGGAAAACGGCTGGGTTGTCAATGATTATCAGAAAGAAATCGGCGGCAAAAATGTTTATGTCGTTCAGGCGCAAGCCCCGGGCGCAAATAATCAGGTCGAAAACCGTATGTTTTACTTTACCGAAGTCGAAGGAAAAATTTACAGCGTGGCGACCAAAGCACCGGATAACGGTTCCGAACGCCTCGAAGAAGAATCGGAAAAAGTCCTGAATTCGCTTCAACCCAAATCCGCCGCGCTGCCGCCGCAAGTTGCCAGCAACCGCACGGTCAGCAATCTGGTTGCAAACGAAGAATAAATGGAATTTGCGATTTGCGATTTTGCAATTTGCGATTTTATTAAAGCCGCAATCCTCCGCGCTTTATCTGCTTATAATTAAATTAGATCAGCCGAATAAAGCGCGGAATTTCAGACCAGTATAAATTACACAACTCGCTCAAAATAAAGGAAATATATGAGTTTAAATCAACAGCTGAACAATATGGAAACGCAAGTCACTCTCCCGGATTTGCTTCGCAAAATGACTGATTTGGGCGGTTCCGACCTGCATCTGACGACTCACAGCTCGCCGCAAGTTCGTGTTCACGGACATCTCAGACCGCTCGAAGAATTTGCCCCGCTCACGCCGGCGATGACCAAACAGCTTGCCTATTCGGTTTTAACCGACGCGCAAAAGCATCGGTTTGAAGAAAATCTCGAACTCGATTTTTCGTTCGGTTTAAAGGGAATGTCGCGCTTTCGTGCTAATTTGTTTAATCAAAAAGGCGCGGTCGGCGCGGTTTTTCGTGCGATTCCGTATGAAATTAAAACCTTCAGCGCACTCGGTCTGCCGCCGGTCGTTTCCGACCTGTGCAACAAACCGCGCGGTTTGATTCTCGTTACGGGTCCGACCGGTTCGGGAAAATCCACGACGCTCGCTTCGATGATTGACAAGATCAACAGCGAACGCCACGAGCATATTTTAACTATCGAAGACCCGATCGAATTTCTCCATAATCATAAAAGCTGCGTTATCAATCAGCGCGAAGTCGCTTCCGACACACACGGTTTTGCCGACGCGCTCCGCACCGCACTTCGACAGGATCCGGACGTGGTTCTGGTCGGCGAAATGCGCGATTTGGAAACTATCGAAATGGCTCTGAGAATCGCCGAAACGGGGCATTTAACATTTGCCACGCTTCACACAAATTCAGCGTCTTCAACAATTAACCGTAT
>CAYUGW010000395.1:0-4534 GCA_964444245.1 uncultured Blastocatellaceae bacterium
GTGCGCCGCCGAACATATCGCCGAATCCGAAAAGATCGAAAATGTCTTCGATGTTGGTAAATCCGGGATCGAATCCCGCACCTGCACCCGCACCCGCGCCGACTCCGGCGTGTCCGAAACGATCATAGCTGGCACGTTTACTCGAATCCGACAGAACGGAATACGCTTCGGCGCATTCCTTGAATTTTTCTTCGGCTTCCTGATCGCCGGGATTTTTGTCCGGGTGATGTTTGATCGCCAGTTTGCGGTAAGCCGCTTTGATTTCAACTTCGGTGGCACTTTTTGTAATGCCTAAAATTTCGTAATAATCTTTTTTACTCATATTCACAAATGCACAAATCTCAAATTTCAAATTTCAAATTATATCCGAAATCTAAAACAAAGATAACGCCAATTCAAACTTTTTGAACCGGCGTTATCTATTATTTTGCGCTAATGTCGTAATTTTCTCAAGCCTGCAGCAATTAAACGGCTGCCAGAAGAGCCGTTGTCAATTCGTTGGCGGCTTCCTCGACCTTGTTCAGATTCCCCATTATTAAATCCAGGTTTTCCGAATCAACCGCTTCTTCGGCTTCATTCAGCACGCCGTTGATTTTCTGCTGTTGTTCGAGATCGAGCGATTTGCCGAATTCGAGCATCGCCTTGCGCGTGTTTTTAACGAGCGAATCGAGTTTGTTGCGGTGCATAATCATCTGTTTCGCTTCGCGGTCTTTTTCGACGGAATGTTCGGCTTCCATAATCAGAAGTTCGATCTCATCCGGCGCAAGCCCCGACGAAGGCGTGATCTGCATCGCCTGTTCGAGTCCGGTCATCTTGTCTTTTGCCGACACATTGACAATGCCGTTGGCATCGACTTCAAATGCCACTTCGATCTGCGGAACGCCGCGCGGCGCGGGCGGAATGCCGACAAGTTCGAATTTGCCGAGACTGCGGTTGCCGCTGGCAATATCGCGTTCGCCCTGCAGAATGTGAATCTCGACCGATTGCTGATTATCAACCACGGTGGTAAATGTCATCGTATTTCTGAGCGGAATCGTCGCGTTGCGCGTGATGAGTTTGACGAACAAACCGCCGCGTGTTTCGAGTCCTAAACTCAGCGGCAAAACGTCCAGCAGAACAATATCTTTGACATCGCCCGTCAAAACGCCGCCCTGAATCGCCGCGCCCATCGAGACGACTTCGTCCGGGTTGATCTCCGTCGAAGGCTCTTTGCCGAAAACTTCCTGCACGGTTCGTGCAATGATCGGCGAGCGGGTTTGTCCGCCGACGAGGATAACTTTATCAACATCTTCGGGTTTGAGTTTTGCGTCCCAGAGAGCTTTCTGACACGGTTCGACCGAAGATTCGACCAAATCCTGCACCAATTCTTCAAATTTTGTCCGCGTCAAAACGGTGTTGATATGTTTCGGTCCGGTTGAATCAGCCGCGATAAAAGGCAGATTGATCGTCGTTTCGGCAACCGAAGAAAGTTCGCATTTGGCGCGTTCAGCCGCTTCTTTCAGACGTTGCAAGGCAAGCCGGTCTTCTTTTAGATCGATGCCGTTTTCGATTTTGAAATCCTCGACCAGCCAATTGATCAGACGCTGATCGAAATCTTCGCCGCCTAAAAATGTGTTGCCCGAAGTTGATAGAACTTCAAAAACGCCGTCGTTGATCTCGAGAATCGAAATATCGAAAGTTCCGCCGCCGAGGTCGTAAACGGCGACTCTTTCGCTTTTGTTTTTGCCGAAACCGTAGGCGAGGGCGGCTGCCGTCGGCTCGTTGATAATGCGTTCGACCTTCAAGCCGGCGATTTTTCCGGCATCGCGGGTTGCTTGCCGCTGCATATCGTCGAAATAAGCCGGAACCGTTACGATCGCTTCGGTAACTTTGTCGCCGAGAAATTCTTCCGCCGCGAGTTTCAAACGCTGAAGCACGATCGCCGAAACTTCCGGCGGACTGTAGGTGTGTTCCATGACGCGGATATGAGCATCGCCGTTTGCCGCTTCGACAATTTCAAACGGAACGGTCAGACGCATTTTTTCGACTTCCGGCGAATCGAACTTTCTTCCGATCAGACGCTTGACGGCAAACAGCGTGTTTGCCGGATTTGTCATTGCCTGGCGTTTGGCAATCTGCCCGACCAGCCGTTCATCTTTACCCGTAAAACCGATTACCGAAGGCGTTGTTCTGCCGCCTTCTTTGTTCGATATTATCTGCACCGCTCCGCCTTCTAAGACGGTTACACAACAATTTGTCGTGCCTAAATCTATTCCGATTACTTTGCTCATATTTTGCTAGTCCTTAAGGGGATAAAACTATTTTGATGAATTAAAAAACGCAACTAATTCGTTTCGGGAGACGGGTTTTCCAAATTTGAATTCGATGAGGTAGAAACTTTGACCATTGCCGGACGAATTACTTTTTCGCCGAGCATATAACCGCGCAAAAGTTCTTCCGTTACCGTATTCGGCGGAAACTTGTCGGTTTCTTCGGTCGCCACAGCTTCGTGAAAATGCGGATCAAACGCTTCGCCGACCGAATTTATCGGCTTGATGCCCATTTCCACCAAAACTTCTTTTAATTGTCTATTTACAAGTCCGACTCCATCAAAAAACTGTTGAAAGTCAGTCGCTTTTTCATCCGGCAAATCTGTTGCCGAATCCATCGCCCGATGCAAATTATCAAGCACGGGCAGAATTTGAATTGCCAGATTGCCGAGTTGATTATTAAAAGTATCGCTTTTATCGCGTTCCGTGCGTTTTTTATAATTATCAAAATCCGTCTGACGGCGGCGCGACAGTTCGAACAATTCCGTACGCTCGGTTTCCATTTTTGAAACTTTATTCTTAAAAAAAACAACTTCCCTTTCAAGTTCGGAAATTCTTGCTTTACTAAGCGCAGATTCTTGCGGAATATTCGGAAGAACCGGCTCGATTGATTTAATCGCCGGAATAGTATTTTCGACCGCTTCATCCGGCATAAATGCTTCGATAGCTTGATCGTCATAATCGGAATCTTCGATTTCGATTACCGTTTCCGAAGAAATATGGAGGTCTTTTTCTCTGGCTTCGAGTTCCTTGATGAAATCATCAATCGAAGACAAATCATCCATATCTATCTCTTCCGAAAATTCTTCCATATTATTCGAGTTGTGTTTGGAATTCATTTTTTAGGTTTGGCTCAGACCTGAATCTCAGCCGAAAGTTAAAATTTTTGCGTGTCTTTGGTCATTGTTTTTTCGAGAATTTTTGCCACATAACTGACAATCGAAATCATTCTCGCATATTCGATCCGGGTCGGTCCCAAAACGCTCAAAGTGCCGAGCGTTTCGCTTTCGCCGAAACGATAGGGCGCGGTTATCAAAGTGCAGTTTTGCAAAGATGCGGTCGGATTTTCGCTTCCGATAATGACCTGCACATTTCCCCGAAGCGTGTGATCCTGCTCGATACATTCGGTCAAAATCTGCACGAAACGTGATTTTTCCTCGATTGTTTTGAGCAATTCGCGGAGTCTTTCGAGATCGGCAAAATCGCGTTTATTCAAAATATTCGAAGTTCCGTCAACATAAACTTCGCCGAGCGCGTCTTCGTCCGCTTCGATGCTCTGCGAACAGATAATCATTGCGGTCTGCAATAATTTATCGAACAGCGCGGTTTCTTCGTGCATCAATCTCAAGATTTCCGCCCGAATCTCCGCCAGCGATTTGCCTGCGAATTCCGTGTTCAGATAGCGCGCCGTGCGGTTGAGTTCATCGCTTGTAAAGGAATCCTTCAAACGAATGATCTTGTTATGCACGATATTCGGCGCGGAAACCAGAATGACGAGAATTCTCTTATCCGACAAATTGACGAATTCGATATGCTGCAGGCGATCTCTTGCCAGTGAAGGCGAAACGACGATGCCGACATTTTGAGAAAGAACCGAAAGAAGCTGTGAAGTTCTTTCCATAATCCTGTCCGGTGTTTGCGTCCATTCCATTTCATTTACGCCGAGTTCGCGGTTTATCATCCGTAAATCTTCGTTTGAAATGCTCAGAACGCCGAGCAGATTATCAACATAAAACCTGTAACCTTTATCGGTCGGAATTCGTCCGGCTGAAGTATGCGGCTGTTCGAGCAGCCCCAAATCTTCCAATTCGCCCATAACATTGCGAATCGTCGCCGAACTCAAACCCGAAGCATTGGCAAATTTTTCCGCGATTACCTTTGAACCGACCGGCTCGCCCGTAATCAAATGCTCGTTGATAATGGCTGAAAGTATTATTTGCCCGCGAGCATCGGGTGCAGCAGATGTTCGTATGTCTGAAGTTTGATTTATTTCACGGGCTGACATTTTTTCTCGTTGTGAGTTTTGATGCACACCTTTTGAATAAAGTATGCTTATGCCATTTATTGAATAGCATTTTATTAAGCAATCTGTCAAGAAATTTTCGTTAAACTTTGTAAAACATCATTAAATTTGTTAAAAATATAATTTTCCAAATTGCAAAGAATAAAAATGCTTGTAGAATTGGCTGCTCAAAGCTCAAATTGTTATAAAAGAATGTAACATA
>CAYUGW010000396.1:0-4526 GCA_964444245.1 uncultured Blastocatellaceae bacterium
TGACGTTTAATCTGGCGGCGGAATCGCTCAACGGCGCGGCAATCGAAGATTCGATTGATAAACTCAGCATTTTCGGTCGCCCCGCCAATAGAAATCCTTTTGAAACAAATTTTTTTGATTATCCCGATCTGGGTTTGGTGATCGGCGGCGAAAATAATCGGATAGAATATTTTTCTTTTTCGATTCAGAGTTTTACAAAAAATTCAAAACCGTGCGAAGTTACTTTGATAAGCGAACGCGGAACGCAGATTTTGCTGAACAAAAACACAAAATTCAGCGATGTGGAAAGCGTTTTGGGAAAACCTTTCGCGCAGGAAACATCTGTTGATGATGAAGCCGAATATCGCTATAAATACAAGCGTTTAATTCTGGTTTTTGAATTCGATGAAGATGAATTAATCTCATTTGAAGCGGGTTTGGAAGATTATGTCTGATAATTTAAAGCGTCGGTTTCGACTCTTTTTTCGTCTTCGCGCCCGGCTAAGAATAAATAGGAATACATTAAAATTCCGGTTAAAATTCCGGTCGCGTATTTTATCCACGCCGGCAAAGCGGAAGGCGACAGGAAACCCTCGATGATTCCGGCGATGACCAGAAAAAACGCGCATCCGATAGCGAGTTTGACAGCTTCGATTCCTTTTTTCTTTAAGGCTTGCGTGCGCGACAAATCGCCCGGATTGACGATTGCATAACCGATCATCATTCCCGCGCCGCCGGCGATGAAAATGCACGAAAGTTCGACCACGCCGTGCGCAACCATAAATTCGACCAAGGAATTTCCGAACGCCGGATTTGCTTTGTAGCAAACGCCTAAAATGCCGCCGATAAATAAACCGTTAAAAACCAGTATGTAAATCGTGCCGATTCCGAAAAACGCACCCAGTGCAAAGGCAAGAATGGCGACTCGAATATTATTGGTCATAAGTTCGCTTGCCCCGATCTGATTGGCTTCATTCAGACTGAGCCACCATTTCATATCGTTTTGCGCCATTGTCCGCACGCCTCCGGCTCCGAGCATTTCGGCGAACCTGAAATCGTTGTAAGACAAAATAAATGAAATGATGCCGAAAACGGTAAAAACGGCAAAAGCAAGCGCGATGTAATTAAAATTCTTTCTGAATAGTTGCGGCAAATCTCTGGCAAAAAAATTCCAGGCGAGATTTATGCCCTGACTTTCGGCGCGGTAAATTTTGCCGTGAGCGCGGATAACGAGGCTGTTGAGATAATTTATCAATTGCGGATCGCGCGTCTCGGCGCGGGCGATTGCCAGATCGGTCGCCGTTCGGCGGTAAAGTTCGCCGAGTTCACGCACTTCCATTTTTGATAAGCCGCGCAAGGGGGAAGTTTCGAGGATTTTCAGCAAATCTTCCAATCTCTCCCAATTGTTTTTGCGTTCATTGATAAAACGATTCATCTTGATTTTAGATTTTAGATTTTAGATTTCAGATTGTAAATCATAAAGCTGAAATTAATTTGAATAAAAACTTCAGCATCTTTGCCAATCTGAAATCTAAAACCTAAAATCAAACTTTACGAATGAGCGAAGAAGCAAAAAAATATCACGACGAAGAGTTGATCGAGAAAACTTATGACTTTCGCGTTGCCAAGCGTTTATTCGGTTACCTCAGACCTTACTGGAAGCTCGCGGCGGTTGCGCTTTCCTTAACGCTTCTGACCAATATTTTAATCAGCATTCAGCCGCGTTTTACGCAATATGCGGTTGATGATTACATTGTTCCGAAACAAACCGAAGGCATCTGGCTGTTTGCTCTGCTGTTTTTCGGTCTTTTTCTCTTTCGTTTTATTTTTTCGTATATACAGGAAATTTTGCTCAACGTCGTCGGACAAAAAGTGATGTTCGATCTGCGAACGCAGATTTATACGAAACTCCAACAGCAGGAAGTCGCTTATTACGACAAAAATCCGGTCGGGCGCGTAATTACGCGGATTACGAGCGATGTTGACGCGCTTAACGAACTTTTTACGTCGGGCGTAATTGACGGACTCGGCGATCTGGTCGTCATATTCGCAATCGTCGCGCAGATGTTCTGGATAGATTGGCGTTTGGCGATTATTTCCCTGACGACCGTTCCGCTTCTGTTTGCCGCAACCAATTGGTTTCGCAAACGCGCCCGTGTCGGTTTTGATAAAGTACGAACGCGAATGGCGAAACTCAACGCTTTTTTGCAGGAACATATTTCCGGCGCACAAACCGTACAGCTTTTTAACGCCGAAGAAAAAGCCCAGAAGAATTTTCACGACATCAACGACGATTACCGCAACGCCAATATCGAAACGATTTATTATTATTCGATTTTTTATCCGATGGTCGAATTTATCGGCTCAATCGGCATCGCCGTAATAATCGGCTTCGGCGGTTATCTGATTTTAAGTCAAACGCCGCTTGCCGGCGATGCGATGACCATCGGCATCGTCATTGCCTTTATTCAATTTTCGCAGCAGCTTTTCCAGCCAATTCGGGATTTGTCCGATAAATTCAACGTGCTTCAAGCGGCAATTGTCGCTTCGCACCGGATTTTTCTGCTGCTCGATTTGCCCGTTCAGATTACAACGCCGGAAAATCCGAAAAAATCCGGGAAAACTCTCGGGAAAATCGAATTTCAAAACGTCTGGTTTGCCTATAAGGAAAACGATTGGGTTTTAAAGAACGTTTCTTTTTCGGTCAATCCGGGCGAATCGGTCGCGCTGGTCGGGCATACGGGTTCGGGCAAAACTACTGTTACAAACCTTTTGATGCGTTTTTACGATATTCAAAAAGGCAAAATTTTGCTTGACGGCGTTGATATCAGAGATTGGAATCTGAAAGAACTGCGCGAAAATTTTGCCGTCGTCTTGCAGGACGTTTTTCTGTTCAGCGGTTCTCTGGAAGACAATATCAAGCTCGGCAGCGGCGCGATTTCCGGTGAAAAAATAGAATGGGCGGCACGCGAAGTTCACGCCGACGAATTTGTCCGGAAACTTCCCCAAAAATATAAATCTCTGGTAAGAGAGCGCGGCGCGGGTCTTTCGGTCGGGCAAAAACAACTTATTTCATTTGCGCGTGCGCTGGCGTTTGATCCGAAAATTTTGATCCTGGACGAAGCGACGAGTTCGATTGATACGGAAACCGAGCAGTTGATTCAGCAAGCCGTTGACCGCGTGATGATGGATCGGACTTCGCTCGTTATCGCGCACAGGCTTTCGACCATTCAAAAATGCGACCGGATTTTGGTTTTTCATCACGGCGAACTGCGCGAAAAAGGAACGCACAACGAACTTCTTCTCGAACGCGGTCTTTATTGGCGGCTTTACCAACTGCAATATGCCGAAGATAAAACACGAGATTCGTCCTTCGGCAAACAAGGTAAAAATTTGAGCCTTGAACAAGGAATCGGATGATTTGAAAAGATTTAAAACGTATCTTGTAAAAAACAATTAGAATAAATCGGTAAAATTGTTTATAATGCTGAGTTGGCAATGTCACCTGAAACAACTTTAAACACAGATTTATTAGATAAATGCGAATCCGTGATGGATGAAATATTCGCACGGTGTAATGGAAATGCGCCTAATTTCGGCGTAACTGTCGATTGTCTGAAAACGTCTTTAAGAAAAACCGTCCAAAAATATATTCTTAAAAATTATTCGGAAACGCCTCCGGTTGAAGAGATAAAGGATTTTCTCCAACAAATTCAAGCTGATGATTTATTTCTTGCCCTGGGTTGTGCGAACGGAAACGAACGCGCCTGGTGGGAATTTGACCAGCATCATCGCTCTTATCTGGAAAGAGTTGCGCGGCATCTGGCGCGAACCGATGTTGATGCCGAAGAAGTTGTTGATACGGTTTACGTCGAGCTTTACGGAACGCGGGTTGTCAACGGCGAAAGAGTTTCAAAATTTGCAACCTACAGCGGACGAGGATCCTTGCGCGGCTGGCTTAGAACGGTAATCTGGCATTCGCTCGTCGATCTTCATCGCGCCAGCCACGATGAAGTGTCCCTGGACGAAATGACGGAAAATGTCGGCGAAGGTTACGCGCATTCGAATTTTGCCGAAACCGATCTCGGCGGCGAAGATCAGATGGTCGAACATATTTCCAAACAACGCTACCGCAAAGCCACTCTGGCTTCGATTGAAAAAGCATTTGCCGATTTGGATGCTCACGAAAAACTCCTGCTTCTTTATTATCACGTCGAAGATTTAAAATTGCGTGAAATTGCCCGAATGGTTGAAAATCCGGGTTCGCCGCTGCGGGATTGGTTTCAGAGAAAATCCGCCAATCGCGATAAAAATCCGGCGAGCCGCATTCACGAATCGACTATTATGCGTTGGTTGGAAAAATGTTACGGGAAAGTTCTGCAAATCTTTCGGGCGGAACTCGTTTCGACACATAATTTAACCAAAGAAGAGATAGATATTTGTCTTGAATTGGCAACCCAAGACTTGGCAACTTCGAGTATCTATCGAAATTTAATGACAACTTAAATTCTCATTCAAGCATCAAAAACCGTTTTTATTGCTACTTT
>CAYUGW010000397.1:0-4515 GCA_964444245.1 uncultured Blastocatellaceae bacterium
GTTTTTTGTCCGTAATATCCTGAATCTGAAAAATCATATTCGGATGCTCGGATTTTGAATCCATCACACGCGACACGCTCCACGATGCCCAAACGGTTCTGTTGGTTTTATGCAGATAGCGTTGTTCCATCTGGCAGGTCGGCGTTTTGCCCGAAACGAGCGCGTGAATTTTCGTCAGAGTTTCGCCTAAATCTTCCTTGAAAAGCATTGATTGAAAATCGGATTTGAGAAATTCCTCTTCCGTATAACCGAGAATATCGCACAGCGCACGATTGACTTTCAGCCAATCACCGATCGGCGAAACCAGAGCGATTCCGATCGGCGCATAATTAAACGCACTGCGAAATCTTTCTTCCGATTCGCGCAGGGCAAGCGATTGCTCTTCTAAAATCGCCGCGTGTTGCTCGGCTTGCTCGGCTTGCGTCAGAGACATTTTGATATTCTTCATATACATTCGATAGGAAAGATATATAAAGAAAATTATCGGGAATGATGCCAGCACGACGCTGGATCCAAAATAAGCGGTCGCTTGAAAAAGTGCGCCTGCGCTGAACGCGCCGACAAAATATGTGATAAATGTCCAGGCATACTGACTTTTCCATAATTCCCAGACAGGTTTCTTGCTTTTCAAAGCACCGTAAACCGCTGCCAGCGAGGTGTTGCCGATAAACTGCACGAGTGCCATTACCGACAGCGCGACAAAGAAATTATCTAAATTAAAATTTTCCGAGTTTAATATTTCGGTAGCGTTCAATTGAAAGAGCTTTAAGGTTAAAACGACGAGTCCGGTCGAAAGTGCCATCGCCGAAAAATTAAAGAAAACCGTGATCTTCTTTTTGCAGAATCGCCACGAAGAAACAAATGCTTCGACCGCCGCTAAAACGATGGCAATCTCTCCGCCGTAAACAATTAAGGCAAGAAAGATAAATGTATCCGAAACCGAAATGTGAGATTTAACTCTCGGAAATTCGAGCGTAATGCGCGAACCGACACCGACCGTAAAGAGGAATAAAAGAAGAAAATGAAAGTCTATTTTTTCGAAAGGTAAGTTGAAAATCGCTCCTGCCAAACACACAAATCCCAGTGCGACAACAATTAACATATAATATTTTGTCTTGGATTGCGTATTCATAAACTGACGGTGTTCTTTGGAACACTGCGATAATTATTGCCTCGATTAAGTCTTTCTTTTGCGAGAAAACTTTATAGAAAATGTAGAGCCGAAAAAGTTTATACAGAAGTTTTAAAGTAGTTTTGAGGAAGGTTAAATAAACCCTCCTCAATTATGAACTAAATCAAACGCTTTGTCTATTGTTTTTTCAAGTTAAACAAAAATTGTTTGGCAACAATCCGTGTTACGAAAACCCGCCTTTTCAAAGCTCTTATGAGCATTTTTGAAATCAACATTACTTAATAAACAAATATGTTCGACACGATTCAATAAATCGAGGCTTAAAAGGGATAAGC
Organism: uncultured Blastocatellaceae bacterium; assembly: GCA_964444245.1. Lineage (GTDB taxonomy): Bacteria > Acidobacteriota > Blastocatellia > Pyrinomonadales > Pyrinomonadaceae > JAHCHG01. Next base: position 1,468 of record CAYUGW010000397.1, read on the forward strand.
AGTTTGAAGCTACGCCTTGTCCGCGGTATTCGGGGGAAACATAAATACCCTCCAGATAGATGACATTATCTGTTTCGGCAACAACGTCGGCTTTGAAGACCAATTTTCCGTCTTCAAAGACGACAAAGGTTCGTTCCTTCTCGATTCTTTTCAGACAACGCTTTAAGAAACCTTCGCGGTCTTTAACCATCGGATCGACACCGCTTTCGATAAAGGCAACCTCGGCGTGGGCTTCGGCAATTTGTTCGAGTTCTTCGGCTTTTGCCGGACGAACGTCCCAAAGACGATCCTGAACCGGAAAAGGGAAGCTCAGTTCAAAAAGCAATTCCGAACAAACAAGGCGCGGTTTGCGGGTTTCTCCGGCAAAATACTTCCAAAAAGTTTCGGTTGATTTGCCGTCCGACATCATTATATGAATCGGTGTTTCAGATTCACGGGCAATCCGGGCAAATGCCTGAAGAGCATCATTTGAAAGAGTTTCGACCAGCGTTGTGTGTCCGATTAAAGCGACTCCTTCAAGGTCTCCTTGAGAATCGCGGAAGCCATAAAATTTACCGCGATTCTCTGCACCTTCAATTCCGTTGTCCCGGATAAAGCTGGACATTACAACCGTGTGAACCGGACGATTGGCAAGAAATTCCAGAACTTCCTGTCGGTCGTATTCGGTCAAAAGCTGCAAACGCTGTAATTTCGGTGCGGTTTGAACAAACATCTGCTCTTGAAACATATCGTGTGTGCGATGAGCTATTTGGGTGACAATTCGAGTGTTCATGACGATTCTCCCTATAGTTTTTTTATCCTTATTAGTTATCGCCAAAAATTGAATTTAAGGTTGACTGCGCCACGCTGTCGCTGACTAAAACGCCGTCGCTGATCAAAACGCCGTCGCTGATCAAAACACCGTCGCTGAACAGAACACCGTCGCTGATTAAAACACCATCACTGATTAGAACACCGTCGCTGACCAGAACACCGTCGCTGATCAAAACGCCGTCGCTGATCAAAACGCCGTAAGCCGTAACTACCGAACCTCCGCCCAAACTTGAACCATTGCTGACCATCACTTTAGGGGTTGCCGTCAAAGCCGTCGGATTAGAGAAGTTATTGTTCAGTACATAGTTAAATGTTGCATTATGATCAACACCTTTTTGAAACCACATATTGTTTCTATAGACATTATGGAAATTCTTAGCCAAAGTTTGTCCTTTGATATATGTGTGGTTGGCTAAAATCCCCTGCGACCAGGTAAAGGTTGTTCCGTTGAGCGTCGTGGTCGGAGTCGGGAAGGTTGCACCCGTTGCCAGAAGACTCATTCCCTGTGTTGCCGAAGTATTGAAATTTATATCGGTTCGATAGGTTTTGGCGAGCCTGACCGCACCTTCGAGATTTAATTGTCCCGCGCCTTGCTCATACATACTGAAACCGTTCATCGGCTGCGCAGTATATTCGAAAATCATTTTCACCATTTGCGGTGTCAAATTCGGATTCATCTGGAAAAGAAGAGCCGCCGCGCCTGCCGCAACCGGAGTTGCCATCGAAGTTCCGCTCATACTCATCATACTGTCATTCGGGTCGAGCAGATTGACCAAACCGTTTGTCAGACCGGGGAAATTCAAAGCCAGATGACTGGTTGCCTTTGCTCTGGCGGCAATGATTTTGTTTCCCGGAGCAACGATGTCGGGTTTGATTGCGTTGTCATAGATTTTTCTTCCGAGGCTGTCAACATAAAACGAACGCGTCGGACCGCGTGAACTGAACGACGCCAGATTGTCGTCCGAGCGTGAATCCGTATTTTTGGTATTAGCCGCGCCGACGGTCAAAACCGACGGATCGTTGCCGGGTGAATGAATATGTCCGTAAAGTTTTGCGCCGGTTTCGCTTTTGCCTTCGTTTCCGGCAGCGGCAACGACCAGAATACCGAGTTCGTTTAATTCCTGAACCTTGCGGCACGCCGGATCATTCGTGTAAGTATCGATTGCCAGACCGCCGAGACTGAGGTTGACGACGCGAATATTGTGTGTTTGATGATTTAATTTAATCCAGTCGAGAGCGTTTAAGAGCCAGGAAGTTTTTCCGCGTCCGAGTCCGTCTAAAACCTTCAAATTGATAATGTTGGCGTTCGGCGCAACGCCGCGATACGCGCCGCCGTTTGAATTTGAATTGCCGGCGGCGATACTCGCTACGTGCGTTCCGTGTCCGTATTCATCATCGGTAGTGCTTTCGGTCGTGACAAAGTTTTTACTGAACTTGATGCGGCTCGAACCGCTGTTGTTTCTGAAGTCTTTATGTGATGCGAGCAGTCCCGAATCGAGAACGGCGATGCCGATTCCCGTGCCGTCGAGCGTATAAGCCGGGCGATTCGATGTTGCTGCCTGCGAACGAACCAGGTTCACGCCGATGGTGTTTTCGACGTGTCCGAAAAAGTTCATTGCGCGGTCGGGCGACATATAATTGATAAATCCGCTTTGAGCAAGCGCTTCGACCGCGCTCAGCGGCAGATTGACGACAATCGTATCGCTCGAACCGATGCGGTCTTGCAGACGAACTCCGTTTTCCGCCATAATCGCGCGAAGCGAAGCGTTTTCGGCATCTTTCGATTGAATGATAACATCGATGCGTCTTTCGCCGCTCGGATCTTTCGCCATCATATCGCGCAAATCCGAAGAAACGATATCACCGCGAAAGCCTTCGTTATTTGCGGTTTGTTTATTTTCAGAATTTTGACCTTCACCGATCAAAATCGTTTCAAATAAACCGGCAACCAGAGCGGATGAATCAATGTTTTTAAGATAAGACACCTTCGAACTGCCGCCGATTATTTCAACTTTTCCTTCCAATAAAGCGTTGGTCAAAGTTTCGTTGATCTGCGAATTACCGACAAAGTGCGATAAATCGTCAACGAACATAATCGTATTTTTATCGGAGCGGGAAAGTTCTGTAAAAATCGAATCGGTAATGCTTGAAACATCTTCCGCATTTTTTGCATTGGAGAAAAGCACTTGCGATTCGAGTTTTAAAACTCTTTTTCCGCGAAGTTCGAGAGGAACA
>CAYUGW010000398.1:0-4512 GCA_964444245.1 uncultured Blastocatellaceae bacterium
GTGAAAATCTGCAAGAGATAGCCTTCGTCGTCGCGGTCAACCAAAATTCCCAGGCGTTTCAAATCTTCAACATCTTCGTCAATTTCGCCGACTCTTTCGGGGATTTCGTCGTAATACGTGTCGGGAACGCGCAGGAATTCAACGCCGTTTGCCTGAAGTTTGGCGACCGATTCGCGGATGTCTTTGCACAAAAGCGCGACGTGCTGCGCGCCCGCCGAGCGGTAAAAATCGATATATTCCTGAATCTGCGATTTGCCGCCTTTGCCTTCCGCCGGTTCGTTGATCGGGAATTTGATATTGTGTCCGCCGTCCGACATCACGATTGACATCAGCGCGGAATATTCGGTCGAAATGTCCTTGTCGTCAAACGTGATATAACGCTCGAAACCCATCACGTCGCGGTAAAAATCGCACCAGAAATTCATTTTCCCGAGTTCGACATTGCCGACGATATGATCGACAAGAACGATCCCGACATCTTCGCCCGCCATTTCCTGCGCGGTAAATCCGGGCAAAAACGCGCCGTTGTATTCATATTCCCCTCCTTTGGAAGGAGGGGTGGCAGACGCTTCGTCTGACGGGGTGGTTAAACCGTTCCTATTCGCGCCGTTGCCGTTTGCACCCTTGCTCACGCGCGGGTTTCCGCCGTAAGAAAGAAACGAATGGATCGTATCGCCGTAAGTATGAATCGCGGCTTTGCGAACGCTTCCGTTTTCGTCCTTCCAATCGTGCGGTTCGATAAAGCCTCGCGCGCCGCGTTTTACCGCTTCATTAAAAGCCTGATCGGCATCTTCGACCATAAACGCAATATCGCGCACGCCGTCGCCGTGCTGTTTGATATGTTCGGCGGCAGCGTGTTCGGGCGTTAAGGGCGTGGTCAAAACGAAATTGACGCGGTTTTGCCGCATCACATAACTCGTCGTTTCGCGGTTGCCCGTCTCAAGCCCCGAATAAGCAAGACGCGAAAAACCGAACGCCTTACGATAATAAAACTCCGCCTGCTTTGCATTGCCGACGTAAAATTCAACGTGATGTATTTTTTTTAGTCCTAATGGATTTTTTTCGTCTGTCATAATTGCCTCTTTTTTATTTCATCAAAATTTTTACCTTCGAGAGTAGGATTCGAACCTACGTCCACTCGGTCCGAGAGCCGAGCGTTCTGCCGCTGAACTATCCCGAAGGTGTAAACGAGGGCAGGACTCGAACCTGCGTCCAATCGGAAAAGAGCCGAAAGTTCTTCCACTGAACTACCTCGCTTAATTGTTTTCGGGTTGAACGATTTTTGCGTTCTTTCCCGAAAAATATTTATGTTTTTTCAAAACAGTCGCCAAAAACGGATTGGAAACTGTTACGCCGTGAACGAGCTCGGGTGTCGGTTTAAATTCAACTACGCTATGCTTTCGCGGCGCGATCCAACCTGATTTTTCGGCATCCAGACCAGCCTTTCGGCAAGCGTCAAGAATCGAATCTTTTGTGCAAACTGCATTTCCGCTGAAAACTTCCCACGGCAATGGAATTGCGTTCCAAACAATCGTATTAGGATCGAGCGTGTTTCCCGACATTCGATGCCACGCGACGACATCAGCCGCCATCAAGCGCATAATTTTGCCGAAACACATTTCGTCCAAAACAAAATCTGCGCCCATCGCATAAATCACATTCATCCAATTATCGCGGGCTTTGTTCCAAGCCGAAGCCGTATTGTTCCAGGTCGAAGAATCGTCTCCGCGCTTAACGACCATCGAATCTCGCCGGAAAGTATTCGCGTCCCAAACTTCTTTCAAAAAAACAGCCAAATCTTGCAAAAGACTTGTCCATTTACCCAAGAGTTCGCCTTTTTCCGCATCACTTAAATTCTTCAATACTTCCTGATTCGGATAAACTTGTGCAATCGTCTGCCAATTGGTTTCGTTTTTATTTTTCAAACATTTCTTAAACAAAACATCCGCGATTTCGTCAAAAGGTCTCTGCTGCCCGTCAATCGTAAATTCGCTTCGCAGATTACAACGCCCCGTGTAATAAGCGACGAAGCAAGCCGAATAAATATCTTTGGAAAAATCCTCAAAACTAATTTGGTGAGCAAATCCGTGTTTGCCGATTTGTTGAAACTCAGATTTCTTATATTCTGTAATTAAACGGGTTAATTTCTTTTCCAAATGCCGCAAAACACGAAAATATTTATTGTATTTTCTTCTCGATATATCCAGACCAACCGCTTTTCTTTTCTCACGATCTAACCTGTCAGTTTTAAAGTTATTTTTGCCGAAATCTTTGTTGATAATCGGACTTATTTGTTTGATAAAGTTTTCAACTTCAAAAGGATTATCGAATGAAAATTCTTCCGTGCTTTCGATTTTGAAAATTTCAATTGCTTTCTTGATTTGCTTTTCTGCTCCAATCGGTTCGGCAAATTCTTGAAGCATTGATGTATAACCCAAAACCACATTTTTCAAGGAACCTTTTGCCGCTTTTTCCACTTTTCGTCTTTCGAAAAACGATAAATCATTTCCCAAAACAGGCAGAATCATTTCCGCGACATCTTCAGGTCGCTTTCTTTGTTTGAGTGTTTTGTAAAGTTGTTCCAACGACATATTTTAATTTATATTATTCCTTTTTCTGCGCCCCAACAAAAGACGCAAACAAAACCGTCAGGCAAATTAAAAGCAAAATTGAATGGTGAATGTATCGCATAAATTTTTATTCAAACTCCTCGTCAATATCGCGCGGTTCGGTTAAAAGTTTGATGCCTTCGATAATTTCGTCAACGCGACGTTTGGAAAGCGTTCCGATTTTCTCGCGCAGTTCGGATTTATCGAGCGTCAGCATTTGCGAAACGACGACGACGCTCGGTTTCGGCAGATTGGCTTCCGTCTTGTAAAGCCGCACATTTCCGGGCGCATCGGCGCGAGCAAGATTCGTTGTCAAAGCGCAAACCAAAACCGTATTTATTTTCCCGCGATTGAACAGATTATTTTGCACAACGACAAACGGGCGCGTAAATCCCGGCGCAGAGCCGACAGGCGAACCCGCATCAACCCAGAAAATATCACCTTGTCTTATTTCCATTCATCCAAAACCTCAAGGGATTTGTTTTTCATCCGGCGAAGTTCTTCGCGTTCTTCAACGGTCGGCTCGTCTTTGTAGGCTTCGTTCAACGCTTTGAGCAAATCGTTATTTTTTTTGCGTTCGAGAAAATCTTCAAGCGCGAGCGAAACTACTTTTTCGCTCGAAACTTTCATTTCCTTTGCCGTCTTTTCAACCTTTCTTGCCAGAGTTTTTGTAACTTTTACCGTTTCCATATTTTTATTTTAACTCAAATCATCGGCAAGCAAATATTTTCGTAACGCGCCGCGTGCCATTTGCGCCATTTTTCGGGAATTGCGCGTCCGCCGTTTTGTTCACGCGCTTTGAGCATCGCGTAATATTGTTCCTGCAACTCAACGAGTTTGGCGATTTTTTCTTCGGGCGAAAGATTTCGCAAGAATTCGCGCGAATGTTTTTTGCGCCGTTCTAAGTCGGCAATAATTTTTGTTTGCAAATCATTCTTCATTGCCGGCGAATCTCCATTTTTCCTTATTCCATTTTTCGGTCAAACCGTGTTTTTCTAAGATGCCGAAAAGCTTCGCTTCGTCTAAAAAATCAGCTTCGTGAAACATTGCAATTTTTTGATAATCTTTCGCTCTGCCCGCGTAAAGCCACATCGCGACGAGATATTCTTTGCCGATAACCTTTGCTTCCCGTTCTTCAATCTTCAGCGTGTCCGCCGTTTCAACCGCTTCCGTCCAAAGCGGGCTGTGGCTGGCTTCGACAAACTGCACGAGCCAGCCGTGAATATTGATAAATTCGTGGTCAAATGAAAAGCCTTTTGCCCGCGCAAAATCATAAATCGCGTTCAAACTCAAAATCGGACTGTCGGTTTTCCCGCGCAGAAAAAAGAAAATATCGAGATCAATCGTCGAAATCGGTTCATAATGCAAAATCGCCGCAAACGCGCCGCCAATCGCATATTTTTCGATGATTCCCGCCCGTTTCATTTCTTCCAAAACGCCGAGAATCTCTCCGATATTTTTTATAGAATCTTGGTTTATCACAACTATTCCGCTTGCTTCGCGTATCGGGCGTAAAACTCAGGCGCGATGGATTTTTTTTAGTCCTAATGGATTTTTTTCGTCTCTCATAATTGTCTCTTTATAAAATTTCTATTTTGTCGTTTCGACTTGGTTTTTATTCCTTAAATTTATCAGTTCCTTATAATCTTCTGATTTTTTGTCAAAGCTTTGGGTTCGTGAACATAAACCGTTATCTCTGATTTCCTCTTTTTCTATATCCTTATGAGCGTAAATCAAATACTTTTTGTCTTTTATTAAAGAAATTCCTCCGCATGGCATTTCTTTTCCCTGTTCATATTTTACAAGCGTAATTTCATCTTTCTCGACTTTAGATAAAAAGTAGCTGATTTTTGCAAATCAGCTACCATTAAGTTTTTTTAGTTTTGTGCAAACAAAAAACCTT
>CAYUGW010000399.1:0-4505 GCA_964444245.1 uncultured Blastocatellaceae bacterium
AAACGCAGCCCGGAATGGTGATGGGCAGCGTGCGCTATATGTCGCCCGAACAGGCGCGCGGCAAACCGACCGATGAACGCACCGACGTTTGGAGTCTGGGCGTGGTTTTGTATGAAATGCTGTCGGGCAGAAATCCGTTCGAAGGCGAAACGATCAGCGATTCGCTCGCCGCTCTGATTCACGTCGAACCGCAGACCGTCGAAGACGTGCCGGAAGAGCTGCAGCGAATCTTGCGTAAAGCCTTAAAGAAAAACTCTTCCGAACGCTATCAGAGTATCAAGGATTTTTCGCTCGATCTAAAGGATTTACGTTACCAGCTCGAACAGCATTCTTCGGAAAACAGGGAAATTCATCTGTCGCAAACAACAAGTTTCGGTCGCCAAAATACGAGCGAAAACAAGACCTTGATTCACCGCACGATTTCGGCTGAAAATTCAACGTTTAAGAAACAAAATTGGGTACAGACACAGGAAAATAAAGTAGCGAAACAAATCGGCTGGCGGATTCTGCCGATTCTGATTGTCGCTTTTGCCGTAACCGTTGCCGCCGGAGCTTGGTTTTATCTGCCGAATCTGTTCGGCAAATCCACTCCGGTTTTTCAATCGATTCAGATTTCCAGTAAAACCGCCAACGGAAAATCGCATTTGGCAACCGTTTCGCCCGACGGGAAATTAGTTTCCTTTGTTGACCGGCAGAACGGTCAGCCGCGTCTTGTCGTCCGGCAATTAATGACCGATACGACAATCGAGATCGTGCCGGCTTCGACGAAAAGTTTTTATCAGCCGACTTTTTCACCCGACGGCGAATTTGTTTTTTATGTTCATGTCGAAAACGGTGTCGGAACTCTGAACCGTGTTTCGACGCTCGGCGGACAAATTAAGAAAATAATTTATGACGTAGATTCTAAAATTACTTTTTCGCCCGATGGAAAACAGCTTGCTTTTATCCGGCATAATCCGACCGACGGCGGCGATACGGTTTTTATTGCCGACAATGAAGGCGGCAATCTTCAACCCTTCAGCGACACGAAAACAGTCGGTTACGATAGATTTAACAATGTCGTCTGGTCGCAGACCGGTGAAAAAATACTGATCGCCGGTTATAAAAATATCAGTCAGCCGTCTCCCCAGGTGAAAGTTATTACGATTGATATTAAACAGGAAAATAAAGAAGTCCGCGAACCTGAAGAATTAAGTACTTTGAACCGGGAAGGCTGGGTGGTGGCGCATAATTTCCAGCTTTTGGGAAATAATGAGGGAATTATTTTTATCGGCAAACGAAACACCGAAGACAATATGCAAATCTGGCATTCGTCCGTTCCCGACGGTGCGCTCAAACAAGTTACGACCGACACGAGCGATTATGCGAGTCTGAGCGTGTCTTCGGACAGCAAAACGATTGTAACGACAAAGGTTGACCGGATTTCGGGTTTGACCGAGTATAACCCGGAAACAAAGGAGAGCAGTCAAATCTTGAGCGAAAGCCGCACGTTTTTCGGTCATCTCGGCATTTCGCAAATGCCGGACGGTAGAATTCTTTATTCGCGCATCACGGGTAAGGATATAAATATCTTTTCGGTCAATCAGGACGGTGCGGACGAAAAAACTTTGACGGCGGACAGCCATTTCAATTTTAATCCGATTCCGACACCGGACGGCAAATATATCGTTTTTATATCCAATAGAAATGATTCGTACGCTATTTGGCGGATGGATGCGGACGGAAATAATCCCGTTCAGTTAACGAGTGCGCCGAACGGCAGAGACGGGCATCCGAATATTTCAGCCGACGGGAAAACGGTCTTTTTTGCACGGGAAACAAGCGACGGCGGCAAGGGAACTTTGATGAAGGTTTCAATCGAAGGCGGCGAAGCCGCGCCGCTTTTGCCCGAAAGCAAAACCCGAAATGCGATGCCGCAAGTTTCTCCTGATGGAAAACAGCTTGCCTATCTTTCAATCGAATACGACAGCAAAACGTCGGATTTTGATGTCGCCGTTCACGTCGTCTCGTTAAATGAAAAAGAATTCGGACAGCAAACTGCGGAGATAAAATTTAATCTTTACAATAAATATAAATGGTCGCCCGACGGCAAATCGCTGACATTTATTACCAAAAAAGAAAATCACAATATTTGGAATATAAACATTAACGATAAAAAAGAAAAACAATTAACCGAATTCAAATCCGGCGATCTGATGGATTTTTCGTGGTCGAACGACGGCAAAAAACTCCTTATCGTGCGCGGCATCACCAACAGCGATCTGGTCTTGATCAAAGATGCCGAGGCTGCTTCTTAATTATTCCGGATTTCAAATTTCAGATTTCAAATTAACCCGGAATCAACGTCGATATCCGTTTTATCAGGGCTTTTCGATTTAATTACACTTTATTTTAAAAAATGGCTAAGCCTTTATGATAAAGAAATCGAAAAAGCGCGGTCAATTATATTCGGTTTTGCTTTCTTTGTTTAGAAATTACATTCATTCGGGATGTTAGAAATATCATAACTATCACGCTTTTCAAATAAATGCGTTTTAGAAAAAATTCGAGACCAAGGTTCTTTGTTTTTATTAATTATACCTAGAGTCTTTTCAAAAGATATATTTTTAAGACGCGAAACGATAGGGTTAAAATTAAATCCGTTTTTGATGCCAAAATAACCTTCTAATCCAATATCTTTAAATTCTGAATATTTCTTAAATGATACAAAGGGTTTATCACTAAAATCTGTGTGATTTAACAATTTATCAAACTTTAGAAAAGCAGTTTCGGGATCAATTAAAGCATAAGCTGAAATTATATCAACCATTGCTTCCGAAAAAACTACAGAATTCAAGTTTTGATTGACGATATTTTCGGCTGTCGCCAAATATGAAAGAGCTTTTTCTTTATCTTGCTTTTTGTTAAAAATTATTTCAGCCAAGGTTGCCAAGGCATCTATTCTTAATTGAAGATCGGAAATTTGAGATATCAAATCTTCTGCTTCTTGATACTTTCCAAGCTTCCATTTTTTGGAAGCATTTGAGTAAATTAACATACTTAATTTTACATCTCTGTAAAATTCATCAGAATAGTTTGACTCAAATAGTGTTTTTGCTTGATTAAATTTGTTTTCCTCAACAAGTTTGCAAGCGGTTAATTTATAAATTTCTTGTTGATACGAGTTTGAAAAATCTTTAACGCTTGAGAGAAGAATTTCAGATGGTGGATTATTTTTTTTAAGTTCATTAAATTTTTGTGCTTCGATTACTTCAGGGGTTTTGAGTCTTTCAGATTTCATTTGCTCAAAATCCCAAATCTGACTTGGATGAAATCTTTTTATAACTGCGAGAGCGTCTTCATCAATGTAGGTAAAGTCATTTTCTATCGTTTCGGTTATTACTTTGTAAGCAAGTTTTGATAATAAATCGTCGGAAACCTTTATCAAATATCTTTTATTCTGTTTATTATCTCCTAAAGTTCTTAGAAACGAATTCAAAATAATATAGTTGAATTGTGAACCACTATAAATTGGCTTCTTATCAACGTCGGAAAATAACTTAATATCCAAAAGTTTATTGACAACTTTATCGGTTAATTCTTCGGAAAGCGAAGGATTTGATCTGTCGAGTGTTTTTAAAAAGTCTAAAGTCGAGTTTGTGATTACACTATTCAAATTGTGGTTGATGAATTCTACTGCTCGTTCAGGATTAACCCGTATAATTTTTGATTGAAGATTCGTTTCAAAATTGGATTCCGATTGTAGCCAACCTAACATTTTTCTATCAACCGATGTCGGGTCTTTATAGAATTGGTCAAGCATTCTTGAGAGGTTTTTCGTGCGGCTCTTATATAAATATTCGTATGCCAATTCTGGATCACAATCGGAAATAGATTGAAAAACAATAAAAAGCCGTTGGGATGAGAGCGAATTAAATTTTTTGAGATCATCATTTTCATCTATTTCAATTTTGTTTTGAAGAATAATTAACTCATTAAATGATTTTTCAAAAATCTTTTTGGCACGGTTTTTATCAAATTCGCACAAAAATTGTCCCGCTTTACTAAACGCCGTTGCCCGATGTTCAGGATTTTCCAATTTTTCGGCATCAACAAGAATTTGTTCGATTACTTCTTTTTTTTGTTCCAAACGCTTATTGGCAATTTCTTCTTTAGAAGGTTTGCGGTCAATGTTTGAGGGAATATCGGGAACTTGAGCAAAATTAGAAAGAGTAAAACCGTTCAGGATCAGTAATAATATGGGTATCTGAAATAGTTTCATTTTGTTGAGCCTCATAGTTTTTAAATTTAATTATTTTCGTGTTTGCCCATAAGATTCAAGCAATGCCCGTTTAGTTTGCTCCAAGCCTGATTTTGTCAATCATTTCTTCAACAGCGCGAAAAAGTCCTGTAAAAACGGCGCGGGAAATGATGTTGTGTCCGATATTGAATTCCGTGATTTCGGAGATTCGCGCGAGTGCGCCGACATTTCGATAAGTCAAACCGTGTCCGGCGGCGACTTTTAA
>CAYUGW010000400.1:0-4505 GCA_964444245.1 uncultured Blastocatellaceae bacterium
CTTTTATCTTGACAAGCGACCACGGAAACATAGAAGATTTGTCCATCCGCAATCATACTTTAAATGATGTTCCGACGATAATTTGGGGCAGAAAAAAAGAGATAATTGCAGAACGAATAAAAGATTTGGCTGATATAACACCGTCAATTATCGGACTTTTAAGCAAATGAAAAATGAAACAAATTTTCCGCCGAACGACCGCAAAGAGATTTTCGGTTGGCTGATGTATGATTGGGCAAATTCCGCGTTTTACACGGTCGTGATCAGCGTTTTGCTCGGACCGTATCTGACGGCGTTGGCACAAGCCGATGTCTGCCGAAGACTTGCCAATGCCGAAGGCTGCGAAAACGGTGCGATTTTCGATCTCGGTTTTATCGGTTCGATCACGGCGACTTCACTTGTTCCGACCGCGCTTGCGCTTTCGATCTTCGTGCAGGTTTTCTTTCTGCCGATCCTGGGCGCGATTGCCGATTATACGCATCTGAAAAAAAAGCTGATGGCGGTTTTTTGCTATCTCGGCGTTATTGCGGGCAGTCTTTTATTTTTTATTTCGGGTGATAATTATCTGCTCGGCTGTCTTCTGATGATGATCGCCAATATGAGCTTTGCCGCTGCCAATGTTTTTTACAACGCATTTTTGGTGGACATCACAACCGAAGATAAACGCGACAAGATTTCGAGTTACGGTTTTGCCGTCGGCTATCTCGGCGGTGTGGTGATTTTGGTTTTGTGTCTTTTATTGATAAATAATGCGGACAGTCTCGGAATCGATGCCGGATTGGCGGTCAGAATCTCGATGCTTTCGGCTTCGCTCTGGTGGGGAATTTTCGGTTTCCTGACTTTTTATTACATTAAATCACGTAAAGCCGTAAAGAAGTCAATCATCGAAAAACCGCTTATTTTTATCGGTTTCAGCGAAGTTTGGCAAACCTTAAAAGAAATCAAAAATTTGCGCCACACGCTCGCTTTTTTAATTGCGTATCTTTTTTATAATGACGGCATTCAAACCGTAATTTTGAATTCTTCGATCTTTCTTTCGCAGGAATTATTTACCGTCGAAGAAAGGGCAACGAATCAATCTTTTCTGCTCGGAATTTTTCTGGTTGCACAGATTTCGGCACTGTTCGGCGCGCTGATTTTTGAAAGATTATCAAGAATAATCGGCGCGAAAAAGACGATTCTGGTTTGTCTGGGAATCTGGTGCGGGATAGTTTTATACGCTTACGGATTTTTGTCAAACACTTTTCACGCCTGGATTATGGCTGTGTTTATCGGCTTGGTTTTAGGAAGCGTGCAGGCACTTTCGCGTTCGCTTTATTCACAGATGATTCCGCGCGGTCGCGAATCTTCATTTTTCGGACTTTACGAAATTTCCGAGAAGGGAACTTCGTGGTTGGGAAATCTGGTTTTCGGAATCGTCGTTGCCAGCACGGGTTCGTATCGTCAGGCAATTTTGGCGATTATCGTATTTTTTGTAGTCGGCAGCGTAATCTTGTTTTTTACAAATACAACAAAAGCGATTCACGATGCCGGAAATTTAACACCCGAAGAAGCCGAAGCTCTCGAAGTTTCTATTTCTAATCCGCCGACAAACGAGGAAAATGAAAATAATTCGTAACCCTTAGTGTTGTTTGTCGGATAATTTGAACGGTTTTCAAGATTGAACAGGATCTTCTTAAATGATAAAGCTTTTTTAGCAGAATCGAAACATTTGAAAAAAAGTATTTGTCTAAATATTTGACTTGTATATAATCATATTTAGGTTTTTACCAAACTCTGAAACTGGAAAACAACCAACGTGATAAACACTTCTGAAGATAAAATCGTAACAATTTTCGGCGGTTCGCGGTGCAGCGAAAAATCCGAGGAATATCAACAGGCAAAACAGGTCGGTGCAATGCTGGCGGAAGCGGGTTTTACGATTTGCACGGGCGGATATTTAGGCGTAATGGAAGCGGCTTCGCGCGGCGCACGCGAAAAAGGAGGGCGCGTTTTCGGGATTGTGATGAATCAATTCAAATCCGAACCGAACCGCTACCTGACCGATAAAGTCGCCACCGATCATTTTTACGACCGCTTGCAAAATTTGATCACGCGCTCGGTCGGTTTTATCGCCCTGCGCGGGGGAATGGGAACGGTTACGGAAATTTCGCTCGTCTGGAACAAACTGCAAACCGGAGTTCTGGCAAAACGTCCGATGATTCTGCTGGGCGATTGCTGGAAGGATGTCGTCCAAGCCTGGGAAAATAATCTCGTCGTCAGCAAATCCGATCTTTCATACCTCGATTTTGCAAGTTCGGCGGAAGAAGCCGTCCAACTGATGGTCGAAAAATCAAAGCGGGTTAAAGTCTGATTTGTTCGCATCTCAGGGTATTTTTACACGGCTTCAAAGTTTTTTAAATTTGAAATGATTGTATTTGATAAAAAAGAACGGGATCTACTCTCACAAAAAAACAACGGCGAAATCAAACTGACTTCAAGAGCAGTTTCGAGAGGCGTTGCGATTGGCAGAATTGTCTGTCTGCACGGACAAACGAGGCAATTTTACCGGCTTAACTTAAAGGAATCGCAAATAGAACGCGAAATCCGGCGATTTTCTGCCGCTATTCGTCTGACAAAAAAACAGTTAAAAAAAATCAAAAGCGAGAATCAAAAGCTTTTAACCGAGAAAAAAGCAGATATTTTTGACGTACATCTTTTAATTCTTGAAGATGAATCTCTCATTTCTAAAATCGAAAACAAAATCAAAGAGCAAAAAGTAAATGCCGAATGGGCTGTGAAAATTATTCTTGACGGTTATATCGCGAGCTATAAAACCATTTCCGACGAGCATTTACGAGATCGGTATATTGATCTGCAGGACATTTCCGACCGGCTTCTAAATTCGCTCGGCGGCGGCGTAAAAGCTACTATTCGTCTTGATAAAGATTCGATAATCGTGGCGAAGGAAGTTAAACCTTCGACTCTGATCGAACTGACAAACAACCAGCCATTGGCAATTATCGCCGAAAACGGCGGTTGGACTTCGCACACTTTTATTCTGGCAAGAGAACTGAATTTGCCCGCCGTTACCGGCACAAAAAATATTCTGCGGCGCGTAAAAACCGGAGATGAAGTAATTGTTGACGGATATAACGGGCAGGTTATTTTGCATCCGACCGAGGAAAGTATAAAAAAATACAGAGTTGCCGCAGAGCTTTTTCAAAAGGTAAATTTCGAAACCGTCGAAACCGCGAAGGGAAATGTCAAAACTTTGGACGGCAGAGAGATAATTATCCGCGCCAATCTCGATTTGCATACGGTTTATGCCAAAGCCAAAAAACTCGGCGCGCAAGGGATCGGGCTTTACCGTTCGGAGTTTTTGTTTAATCAATATAAAGGATTTCCGACGGAAACAGAACAAATCGGGGCGTATCAGACAATCGGGAAATTAGTCGGCAAAAACGGTGTCAGAATCAGGACTTTCGATCTGAGCGTCGATCAATTGGCGGACGAAAATATCGAAAAGGAAAAAAATCCGGCTCTGGGAATGCGCGGAATTCGTCTCGGTTTATCGCATATAAAAGAATTCAGAACACAGCTTCGCGCACTTTTGCAGGCTTCTGCCGAATATAATATCGATATTGTTCTGCCGATGATTTCCGATGTGGCGGAAATTATTCTGGTCAAAGATATTCTGCGAAAAGAGAAAAATTATCTGAAGAAAAAAAATATTAAATTCGGAAATCCGCAAATCGGTGCGATGATCGAAGTTCCTTCAGCGGTTTTGACGGTCGAGGAAATCTTAAAGGAAGTTGATTTTTTAAGTCTCGGAACAAATGATCTGGTGCAGTATTTGCTGGCAGTCGATCGTGATAACGAATCGGTTGCCGATTGGTTTAAAACTCTCCATCCGGCGGTTTTAAAATCAATCGAAAAGGTTTTAAATGAAGCTGAAAAAAGAGATATTCCGGTGATTGTTTGCGGCGAAATGGCGGGTTCGCCGTTTTACGCGCCGATTCTAATCGGACTCGGCGCAAAGGAATTGAGTATGAATATAAATTCGATTTCGCGCGTCAGAAAAACGATTTCGGGAATCGCTTTTGAAGAAGCCCGCGAGATTGCCGGGACGATTAAAGAAATTCGTACAACTGAAGAAATAGAACGGTTTATCCGTCAAAGCTTCAGCCGCAAATGGTCGCACCTTTTTAATAAAGATATTTTGTCGGTGAAATAATTTTCAAAGAAAAATAAAAAAATAGTAAAATTTGAGGGTTTTTAATAATATATAGAGTCAGCGGCTTCGGAAAAAGCCTACGACTTGAAAAACTGTCCGATTAAAGATTCTGTGTTTTCTTTAATTTCAAGAAATCTATTCTGAGAAATAGTAGTGTTAATTTAACAATTTATTGTTCTCAGCTTTATAAAATCATGTGCCAGACTTACCTAAAAAAAATGTTTATTTTAATTTCGGTTTTATTCTTTTCAATAACCGGTAATCTATTTGCCCAACAGCCGGAAGCAAC
>CAYUGW010000401.1:0-4502 GCA_964444245.1 uncultured Blastocatellaceae bacterium
TGATTGAATTCGAGCAGAGCGCGGGTAATTCCGTGGCGCACCGCACCGGCTTGTCCGGCGTTTCCGCCGCCCGCAACATTGATGATAATGTCGAATTTACCGGTTGTGTCGGTTAAACGAAGCGGTTGATTGATAATCATCCTGAGTGCTTCATTCGGAAAATAACTTTCAAACTCACGTTTGTTGACCTTGATCGCGCCGCTGCCCGGGCGTAGATAAACTCTCGCCGTCGATGTTTTTCTGCGACCTGTTCCGTAATACTGTATATCTGCCATATTTATTAAAGTTTCAAGTTTCAAGTTCTTTCGTCTTTTCAACTTGGAACTTGAAACTAATTTCTATCTCGTTTTAATTTCAACTGTTTCGGGTTTTTGTGCGATGTGCGGATGATCGGCATCGGCGTAAACTTTGAGTTTGCTTCCCATCGCTTTACCGAGCTTTGTTTTCGGCAGCATTCCTTTAACGGCGAGTTCGATCACCCGTTCGGGATGCGTTTCAAACATATCCTTGACCTTGACTTCGCGCAGACCGCCCGGATAGAGCGTGTGGCGGCGATACAATTTCTGGTCGTTTTTCGAACCCGTAAAAACTGCGTGCCGCGCATTGATGACCACAACGTGATCGCCCATATCCATAAACGGTGTCCACGCCGGATTGTTTTTGCCGGACAGCATCCGCGCAACTTCCGTTGCGAGTCGTCCGACCGTTTTGCCTTTGGCATCAACAACAAACCAGTTGCGATTTTCCGCTAAACCCTTTCCACTGGGAAAATAAGTACTCATAATAGCCCTTTTCTGTCTAATATTTCCGCTAAAACGCGAACGGTAAGAATATCGAAATATAAAATTTTAGTCAAGCAAAGACAGGCTATTTATAGAAAAAACCTGATTTTGCTCCGGCAAGTATCAAACCGACCATCGTTTTCGCATCATGAATCTCATTTTTCCGAATCATTTCAAACGTTTCTTCAAACGAAAATTTCTCGATTTCGATAAATTCGTCGTCATCGAGTTTCTGCGCGGTTTCCTTCAGATCGGATGCCAGATAAACAAACATTTTCTCGCTCAAAAATCCGGGCGAAACATAAAATTCCGTGAGTTTTTCGATCTTACCGCAAGTTACGCCGATCTCTTCTTCAAGTTCGCGTTTTGCTCCCGTTTCGTGATCTTCGCACTTTTCCAAAGTTCCGGCAGGAATTTCATATAAAAATGCGTGCGCCGGATGACGATATTGTTTAACGAGTGCAACCCGATTATCAGAAAAAACCGGAACAATTACAATACTTCCGCCATGCGTGATAATCTCGCGCGTATATTCGTTTTCGCCTTCTTTTATCGTGTCTTTATAAACGTCGAAGACTCTGCCTTCGTAGATTTTTTTAGATGCAAGTGTTTCAACTTTCATATTATTTAAGGAAATTTAAGAGAAGGAATTTAACATTTTTGCCTTATAAAAATTAAAAATTTTGCGCCTTTGCGCCTTTGCGCCTTTGCGTTAAATTTATGAGTTTTTCTTCAAAAAATCGCGCACCTGTTTCATATCTTCCCAAACCTCGCGTTTTTTCGACGGATCGCGCAGAAGATATGCCGGATTAAAGGTCGGCATCAGTTTTATGCCGTTGTAATCGAAAAATTCGCCGCGAATCTGCGAGATCGCTTTTTTTGTGTTGAGCAAGACTTTGGTCGGCGTATTGCCGAGCGAAATAATGACTTTCGGATTTATTGCTAAGATTTCGCGGTGCAGAAAAGGCGTGAAAAATTTCAAAATATCGGGCGTTAGTTCGTCGCCCTGCGAAATATATTTGACGACATTTGTCAGATAAACTTCCTCGCGTCTTAAGCCGATCGAAGAAAGAATTCTTTCCAGAAGTTGCCCGACCGGACCCATAAAAGGTTTCTCCGAATCCGCATCCGGCGCTCCCGGCGATTCGCCGACGATAACGACATCGGCTTTTTCGTTTCCCGTCCCGAAAATAAAAAACTCATGGGCAAAAGCCGGTAGCGATTTGGCTTTTTCGAGCAATTCCTGATTGATTTCATCAACCGTTTCGGTCGAAACGATCTCGTTTTCAAAACTGTCAAAAAGTGTGGGATTATTCATCTTTATATTAAAGTCATCCATCCGGTAAATTTTTCTTCAACCGTCTCACGCGACAATTTGCTTGCGGCAATATCGAGAAAAAGTTCGATAATTTCATCTTCTTCCGCATTAAGAAACGCGCCGTTTATTTCGAGGAAAACTCCGGCAACTGCTGCCGCAATTCGTTTATTTCCGTCGAGAAAAGCGTGAGCTTGCGAAAGATGATAAGCATAAGTTGCCGCGAGTTTTGAAATATCTTCCGTTTCATAATTAAACCGATTTTCCGCCGCATTTATTGCTGATTCCAATGTGCCTTCATCGCTCAAACCGTGAATTCCGCCGTATCTTTCGATGAGTTTTTGATGGATGATGAGAACGGAAGTTCGATCAACGAATTTCATTTCTCATCAGCTCCTTTAGCCAATTCGACAAAAACTTTGTTCCAACGGTTGAAAACTTTTTCTGTTGCATCGGCAATTTCACGGCTTTTTTCCGCTTCCTTCACCGAGCGCAGAATTAAAGCGTTGTCTGTTGCTGTAACATCTATTTCATCACCTGCCGAAATTCCTAAGTTTTCCAAAGCTTCGGCTGGAAACAAAACCGCAATCGAATTATCCGAACTGTTCGTAGTTTTTATTTTATACATAAATTTAACACCTCAAGATGAATTTTACTTCAATTTATTGATTTCATCACGCACCTTTTTCATATCTTCCCAGACTTCGCGTTTCTTGCGCGGGTCGCGCAGAAGATACGCCGGATGAAAGGTCGGCATTACTTTTACGCCGTAATAATCAATAAATTCGCCGCGCAGCTTGGTGATTCCTTCTTTGGTTTCGAGCAGATTTTTCATCGCCGTATTTCCCATCACGACAATGACTTTCGGGCGCACGACGGCGATTTCCCGAATTAAAAACGGTTTGCAGGTTTCGGCTTCGGGCAAGGT
Source organism: uncultured Blastocatellaceae bacterium (assembly GCA_964444245.1). Taxonomy (GTDB): domain Bacteria; phylum Acidobacteriota; class Blastocatellia; order Pyrinomonadales; family Pyrinomonadaceae; genus JAHCHG01. Next base: position 3,026 of record CAYUGW010000401.1, read on the forward strand.
CGGCGTGCGGTTTCCGGGCGGACGGCAGCGGTTGATGTTGCCGATAAAAACTTCTTCGCGCTTGATTCCGATGGCTTCGATGATTTTCGTCAAAAGCTGTCCGGCGCGTCCGACAAAAGGTTTCCCCTGAGCGTCTTCATCCGCGCCGGGAGCTTCGCCGACGAACATTAAATCCGCCTGTAGATTTCCCGTCGAATGAACGATCTGCGTTCGTTCAGCGTGAAGCGGACAGCGCGTGCAATTGCCGATGTCGGCACGGATTTCTTCAATAGTTTCGTTTGATTCCGGCAATTTTTCTATCGTGTCGCCGAAAAGCGTAGGCATTTCTTCCGTTAGTTTTTTTGCCATTTTGTTTTCTTCTCTCGCCTGTTCCTGAATTTTATTATTCGGAAAACTATAAGAATTTCGTTTCGGAATTTCGCCGATATTTGAAAGTTTCGTTTGTTCTAAAATACTCAAACGCGATGTTTTCGGTTTTTCCAGCGGCGGTTTTGTTTCGATTCGGGCGACCGATTTTAAAATATCTTCGGTCGGAACAAATTTTTCCAACCTTTCTCGCGGAATTTCTGTGTTTGATCTTTGATTTTCGATCTTTGATCTTTGAAACTCGATTTCCGGAAAATCTACATTAAAATTTTCCACGCCGAGTTCCTGCAAATAAAGAATTTGCTCTTTTACATCTTCTAATAATGTCGAAAATTCGTTTTGCATTTTTATTTTTAACCACAGATTAACACAGATGGACACAGATTTTTAATGATAAAAATTAATAAGCAGGTAAGCATAAATAATAAGAGATTTGGAAAAGTTTGGAGTCCCGCCTTCAGGCGGTTTTCCGCCGCGCTTCGCTGGCGGATGCCGTGTAAACGCGGGACTCCAAACATAAATCGAAAATCTTTCATTACTTTTGCTCAACTGCTTAATAAGTCAAAAATATCCGTGTTCATCCGTGTTAATCTGTGGTTACATATTTTTTCTCAATGTCAAAATTTCATCTAAAATCCTGTCTGCCATTTCGCGTTTCGACATCAAAGGCAGTTCGATTTTTTCGTCCGAATTTCTGGTTAAAATCGTCGCAATATTCGTGTCTGCATTAAATCCCGCGCCTTTTTTTGTGATGTCATTTGCCACAACGAGATCGAGATTTTTCTTTTCCATTTTCGATTTTGCATAACCGATGACATCGTTTGTTTCGGCGGCAAAACCTATGACCAGCAATCCGTCGTGACGATTGTTTGAAACATTCGATAAAATATCCGGCGTTTTTTCGAGTTCCAACGTCAATGTTTCTTTACCGGTTTTCTTGATCTTAAAATCTTCCGTATTTTTCGGACGATAATCGGCAACCGCCGCCGCGCCGATGAAAATTGTTTGATTTTTTAATTCCCGCATTACGGCTTGAAACATTTCTTCGGCGGAAATCGCTCTGATAACTCTGACATTTTCCGGCGGTTCAACGCTCGCTGCGCCGCAAATG
>CAYUGW010000402.1:0-4488 GCA_964444245.1 uncultured Blastocatellaceae bacterium
GATTATATCAAGATCGTCAAAAAAAGAAGTTTGGGATTGACCGAAGGTCAAAAATTGCTCGGACAATTATTAACGGCAATTGTTGTTTGGGGAATACTTTATTATTTAGCCAATTATCCGTGGAATGTCAGTATTCCGTTTATTAAAGAAACGGCGATCACCAATATAACGAATGTCGGAGCGTTTGTTTATTTGTTCTTTATTATTTTTGTTTTGCTCGGTTCATCGAACGCGGTCAATTTAACCGACGGAATGGACGGTTTGGCGGCAAGCGTAACGTTTATTGCGATGGCGGCTTTAACGGCTCTGACGTATGTTGCCAGCGACCGCCGCTGGGCGGATTATCTCGACATTACGCATAAACCGGAAGCGGCGGAACTGACGGTTTTCTGCGGCGCGATGGTCGGCGCGAGTTTAGGTTTTCTGTGGTATAACGCGCCGCCGGCGGAAGTCTTTATGGGCGATGTCGGCAGTTTGGCAATCGGCGGTGCGCTCGGCACGGTAGCGATTTTGACGAAACAGGAATTTCTTTTGATCTTTATCGGCGGCGTTTTTATTATCGAAGCGATCTCGGTCATTTTGCAGGTTTCGTATTTCAAATTTACGAAACGCACAACCGGAACAGGTAAGAGAATTTTTCTGCAATCGCCGCTGCATCATCATTTCCAACTGGCGGGGTGGAAAGAATCGAAAATTGTTTTCCGGTTTGTGATTATCGCTATTTTGTTTGCATTGCTCAGTTTATCAACTTTGAAATTGCGTTGATGATCTTAGACCTTTGATTTTTGAACTTTGATTTCTTTCAAAGGTCTAAGATCAAAAATCAAATTTGATGCTTTTAGAAGGAAGAAAAACTTTAGTTCTCGGCGCGGGGAAAAGCGGTATCGCTTCGGCGAAATTTTTGGCGAAACGCGGCGCGGTTGTTGCGCTTCACGATAAAAGGGCGCAAGCGGAATGGTCGGAAGAAGCGCGTTCTTTGAAAAGCGAAAAGATCGGCTTGATGGACGGGAAGATTCCTTCGTGGTTGTTAGACCAGATTGATCTGGTCGTCATCAGCCCTGGCGTTCCGACAAATACGATTCCGGCAAAATATGTTGACCGCAAAGACGGCGAGGTGATCGGCGAAGTCGAATTGGCTTACAGATTTATGAAAGGTCGAATCGTCGCAATTACGGGTTCGAACGGGAAAACGACGACGACGACTCTGATCGGAGAAATTTTGAAAAACGCCGGAATCGAAACGCAGGTCGGCGGAAATATCGGAACGGCTTTGATAACTCTGGCGGAAACTTCGACCGAAAACAGTTGGACGGTTTGCGAATTATCGAGTTTTCAGCTTGAAACAATCAGGGATTTTCGCCCGAATGTCGCGATCGCTTTGAATGTAACGCCGAATCATCTCGACCGCTACGATTTTTTTACCGATTATGCTGCCGCGAAATACCGGATTTTTATGAATCAAACGGCGGAAGACGTGGCGATTTTGAATGCCGACGATGAAATAACGGCAAGCTGGGCAACGAATTTGAAAGCGAATGTCGTGCTTTTTTCGACGGCGAGAGAATTGAAAGAAGGTTTGTTTTTGCGTGGGCGAGATTTGATTTGCCGGGCGAACGGCAAAGAAAAAGTTTTGACAACGCGAGATGAAATGACCTTGCGCGGCATACATAACGTGCAGAATGTTTTGGCAAGTTTAGCCGCCGGTTTAGCCTGCGGCGCATCGCCCGATTCAATGCGCGAAACGATCCGGGAATTTAAAGCGGTCGAGCATCGGCTCGAATTTGCCGGCGAAATTGACAATGTAAAGTTTTTTAACGATTCGAAAGCGACTTCGGTTGACGCGACTTTGAAGGCTCTGGAAGCTCTCGCTGAAGAAGCCGGGAAAATCGTTTTGATCTTAGGCGGTTTGGGCAAAAACGCGCCATACGCGCCGCTTGCCGGTTTAGTTAAGGAAAATGTTCGCACATTAATTACAATCGGCGCAGACGCGGAAAATATTGAAAATCAGCTGAAAGATTACGCGCGAATAATTCGCGCCGATTCGATGAAGGATGCGGCGGAAAAATCTCTTGAAGCGGCGGAAAAAGGCGATTCGGTTCTTCTTGCTCCGGCGTGTGCGAGTTTCGATATGTTCAAAAGTTTTGAAGAACGCGGACGAATTTTTAAACAGGAAGTTGAAAATTTGACGAGAAAGGCAGCGAATAATTAAAAAAGTAAAAATATTTTAGTGAATTAAAAATGGCTAAAAAACTCAGAATGGATTGGTTTCTTTTTGCGATTGCGGCGGTGATGGCAACGTTCGGCGTGATTATGGTGTACAGCGCGTCGGCGATGATCGCTCTGCGCGAAACCGACGGTGCGAGCCAATTCACATATTTTTATAAACAATTCGGTTTTACGGTGATCGGTTTGCTGTCGATGTTTCTGATCAGCCGGATCGATTATAAGATTTATCAAAGCCCTTTGATTGTTTACGGTTTGCTCGGCGTTACGATTGTTCTTCTTCTCGCGGTTTTCGGTTTTCCGGCGGTCAACGGCGCACAGCGTTGGATTAGATTCGGCGGAATGTCAATTCAGCCTTCGGAAATCGCAAAAATAGTTTTACCGATCTTTCTCGCATATTTTCTGACGAAAAACGAGGAAACGGTCGGCGAAATAAAAGAAACGGTTTTGCCGTGCGCGTTTGTTTTAGCGATTTTGGGCGGACTCGTAATTTTCGAGCCTGATTTGGGAACGACGATTGTTCTGTGCGCGATTTTTACGGCGGTTTATTTTTCGGCAGGTGCGCGCCTTCTGCATATTGCGGCGGTTGTTTTGGGTTTGCTTGCGGTCGGTGTGGCGGCTCTGGTTCTTTCGCCGTGGCGCGTCGAGCGGATGATGGCGTTTCTCGATCCGTTTGCACACGCCGACGACGCGGGTTATCAGGTTGTCCAATCGCTCTACGCGATCGGTTCGGGCGGAGTTTTCGGCGAAGGTTTTGCCAAAGGGCAGCAGAAACTTTTCTACTTGCCGTATCCGCATTCGGATTTCATTTTCGCGGTCGTCGGCGAAGAACTCGGTTTGATCGGAACTCTGGCGATTGTTCTGGCTTTTACATTGCTTTTATGGCGCGGAACGCGTGCGGCACTGCTTGCGCCGGACAGATTCGGCAAATTGCTCGGCATCGGAATTATCACGGGAATAATTGTTCAAGCACTCTTTAATATCTCGGTCGTGATTTCTATTTTGCCGGCAAAAGGAATTCCGCTGCCGTTTATTTCCTACGGCGGTTCGTCAATTATCGTAACTTTATGCGCCGTCGGAGTTCTGCTGAATCTGTCGCAATACGCCGGATTCGTTGATGTAAAAGTCGATTTCGTCAACAACGGGAAATACGAAAAACCGAAACCGCGAAAACGGCGGAATCGAACGGGTTTGAAATGATGCGTTTGGAGCGCGCCTTTAGGCGGCGTTCTTTAAAATCGAAAATGCCGCCTAAAGGCACGCGCTCCAAACGCGGATTTGCTTTGTTAAATATTGAATGAAAGTTTTGATCGCCGCCGGAGGAACGGGCGGGCATATTTATCCGGGAATTGCGATTGCGAAGGAGATTTTGCGGCGCGATTCCGAATCGAAGATTTTATTTGTCGGCTCGAGTCGCGGGCTTGAGACGAAGATCGTTCCGGCAAACGGTTTTGAGCTTTCTTTGATAACGAGCGCGGGCTTGAAAAATGTCGGAATCATCGGGCAACTTAAAGGTTTGCTGATCTTGCCGAAAAGTTTTCTTGAAGCGCGGAAAATCATTAAGGATTTTCAGCCGGATGTGGTCGTCGGCGCGGGCGGTTATGTAACGGGTTCGGTTCTTTTAACAGCGAGTTTGATGCGAATTCCGACGCTCGTCATGGATTCTAACGCGCTTCCGGGATTTACGAATCGTCGGCTCGCGCCGTTCGTTACAAAAGCGGCTTTGACATTTGAACAGGCGTTGCCGTTTTTCGGGAAAAAGGGAATTGTTACGGGAAATCCGGTGAGAAAAGAGTTTTTTGAAATTCAGCCGAAACAGCGGGGCGAAAAAATAAATTTGCTGATTTTCGGTGGTTCGCAAGGTGCGCGGGCGATAAATAATACGATGACCGAAGCTCTGCCGTTATTAAATTCGGTCAAAGCGAAATTAAATATCACGCATCAGACGGGCGAGTTTGATTTTGAAAAAATTGCGGAAATTTACAAACGCGAAGGTTGGGAAACGGCAGATATTCGTCCATATATTTCCGATATGGTTGCGGAATTTGAAAAAGCGGATTTGGTTTTATGTCGTGCGGGCGCAACGACTTGCGCGGAACTGTCGGCGGCGGGAAAAGCCTCGATTATGATTCCGCTTCCGACCGCCGCCGACGATCATCAGCGTAAAAACGCCGAAGCTTTGCAAATGGCAGGCGCGGCGAAAATGATCCTGCAGAGCGATTTGAGCAAAGAATCTCTGGCGCAGGAAATTACGGATTTGATAAA
>CAYUGW010000403.1:0-4485 GCA_964444245.1 uncultured Blastocatellaceae bacterium
AAAATAAAGAAGTTGTCGAAAATTCGTCAGTTGCTCCGGCAGCGGTTGATGCGGCAAATGCAGTTGAAGTAGAAAAAACGGAAGAAGAATTCATCACGATTGAAGATTTTTTCAAAGTTCAACTAAAGGTCGGCGAAATTCTGGTGGCGGAAAAAGTTCCGAATGCCGATAAGCTGCTGCGCTTTGAAATTGATCTCGGCGAAGAAAAACCGCGACAAATTCTAGCTGGTTTGGCGGAATATTATGAACCCGAAAAGCTCGTCGGCAGAAAAGTCGTCGTTGTCGCCAACTTAAAGCCGCGAAAAATGCGCGGACTGGAATCCCAAGGGATGATCTGCGCCGCTTCTCTCGAAGGCGGCGACGATCTTGCTCCGGCAATGGCAACATTTTTGGAAGAAGTAAAAAACGGTGCGAGGTTGAAATAAAAGAGGATTATGAAAGTTTTAATTTTAACAATTTTGTTGGCGGTATTTAGCATAGATGTTTTTTCTCAGAATGAAGGTCCGCCGCCGCCGCTTATTTATTCTGCGCCGGACAAATCTCAAATTGCTGAATTCAGGGCAGATCGATTGGGTTTTAAAATCGATTTTCCCGGAAAACCTGCCGAGACTTCGAAATTAAGTAATGAAGAAAATGTCTTTATTTTCAAATTATATATAAATGGTTCGAATAAGATTGTTAAAGTTACCGAACTGGGCTTTGATAAATTACAAAATATTAACGCGGCGGAAATATTCGAGCAGAAAAAACTCGAATATCTGAGAGCGGAAAACAATACTTTAGAATATGAAAAGGATATTTCCTTTAAAAATTTTAAGGGAAAAGAATTTGCCGTTAAACGCGGTTATGAATTTCAAAAATCCAGAGTTTATATCGCCGGCAATAAAATTTATGAAATTACCATAGATGTAACGAATTGGCACATTTTGCAGAATCACTACAAGCCGAAAGTCGCCGAATTTGAAGCGGAAGCCGCCGGATTTTTTGATTCTTTTGAAATAATTCGGGTGACAATCATAGGAGATACAACGGTTATCCCTGACAAAATAAACGCAAGCAAAGAGATAATTCAAACTAAACCGGCGGCGGATAGTTTTAATTTGCAGACAAGGATTTTTGAATCGAAAGACGGCGGTTTTAAGGCTTATTTTCCGACAAAGCCGGAAAAGACCGTAACTCAACTCAAAAATTCTTATGGGGCGAGCGATTTTGTGATCTATATGTCCGAAACACCGGCTTCTGTCTATGGCGTTTCCTATTTTGATATGCCGACTGTTATCACGCAGGATTATGAAAAGACCTTAAATTATCACAGTCAGAGAGATGCCCTGATTAATGGCACGGGCGGAAAACTTTTGAGCGAAAATGTTTTCGAGTTTAAGGAAATTAACGGAAGGGAATTTGTAATTTTCGGGAATAATTCGGTCGCCACGATGCGTACTTTTTTCGTCAATCAGCGAATGTTCCGAAATCTGGTTATTTTTCCGGTCGCAGATGAAAAAAGTGCGCTTCTCAAAGTAAAAGAAAGTCAGGATTTAATTAAAAAGTTTTTTGAATCATTCGCCGTCACCGAACTTCCGGCACCGAAAGCCACCGTTGTCGAATTACCCGAAGATTTTGCGATCAAAATTGAAAACGATACGTTTTACAGCGGATTTTTTAATTTTAGTATTAAAATCCCGAAGGGGTTTCGATTTTTTGAAAAAGAAGAAACCGATAATGCCAAAAAGTTAGGTTTGGAAATGTCAGAAAATCTGACCACCTTAAATAAAGATTTTTTAAACCTTTCGTACAACCGAACCGCTTTATTAATGATTGCTGAAAAAACTGCCGAAAATGCAGGAGATTCTTCGCAGATCTTAACGATCGCGGCGGAATCGCTCAGTTCTCCAATTTTTAGTGCGAAGGTTATGGCGGATTCACATTTAAAGATTCTGATTGAAGAAAAAGAATCTATCTCAAAAACTACGCAGGAAGAATTAATCGGCGGCGAGCAATTTGCGTGGGTTGAAATGCATCTCAAAAAAACTAATTCCAAACACCGGGTATATTTTGCCAATATAAAAGGTATTGCATTTCAAATAAGTTATATTTACAAAACCGAGGAAGAATTGAATGATTTTCTGAAATCGCTGAAAACAATAAATTTCGAAAATCAAAAGTCAAGATGATATTTATTGACTCACATTGCCATATTGACGGCGAACAATTTGATGCAGACCGCGAAGAAGTTATCGGGCGTGCGCTCGATGCGGGCGTGCGGGCGATGCTCAATATCGGAACGGGAACGCCGAAAGAAGATTCGTTTGAAAAAACGGTCGAACTGGCGGAAACTCACGAAAATATTTTCGCGTCCGTCGGAATACATCCGCACGATGCGGTTGAATATGGCGAAGATGTCGAAATGCGCCTTAAACGGCTGACGCAAAAAAGTAAAAAAGTTATCGCGTGGGGCGAGATCGGTCTTGATTTTTATTACGAACATTCGCCGCGAGAAGTGCAGGAAAAAGTCTTTCGGCGGCAGATAAATGTAGCGCGGGAACTCGACTTGCCGATAATCATTCATTCGCGTGATGCCGATGATTTAACGGTTGAAATTTTGCGGGAAGAATGTACTTATCAAGATTTCCGCGGCGGAATAATGCACTGTTTCGGCGGTACACCGGAAATGGCTGAAAAATTGATGGAGATCGGATTTTTAATTTCGTTTGCCGGAAACGTAACCTTTAAGAAGGCGGAAAATCTCAGGGATTCCGCCCGTGTTGTGCCGCTCGAAAATCTTCTGATTGAAACGGATTGCCCGTATTTAACACCGATTCCGTTTAGGGGAAAACGCAATGAACCGGCGCGGGTTGTCGAAACGGCAAAATTTTTGGCGGATTTTTACGAAATCGAATTGGAAAAACTGGCAAACCATACAACGGAAAATTTTCTCGCGTTTTTCCGGCTCGATCTAAAGTCTTAACAAAACAACAAAAGCAGCAAACGTTACCGAAATCAGCAAAATGCCGACAAAAATCAGCGGCGGCAGATTGCTTGTGACAACCTTGTTGCAGATCGGACACGAAACACGATACCAGGGCGTTCGGGCGTAACCGTAATAACAAAGATGTTTTTTTCTTTTCTTAGTTTTCAAAAGGGGCATAGAAATATTTCTCCTAAATTTATAAAAATTTAAGTGGAAGAAAAAGTTATATAAATTTTATTGATTATTTTATTATTGCAGGGAATAAACAGTTCTACCCTGATATTTTTCCGTATCCCGTGGAAGATTGGGATAAATATCGAAATATTGAAATAAAATTAATCGGTTTCGTCGGTTATGGCGATGATTTTCGCTATAAAAATTAGAATAAAATTTGCCTTTATTTTTGCCATTTGTCAATTGTCCGGCAAGGTTTTTTTTCAAAAATGGATTTCAGCAAAAAGAGCAAAAAAACTTGCGAAAAATTTTTCAGATTAAATCTTTGATAAACGGTAATTGAGATTTATTTTCGGGGTGTTTTGATACAAAAAATAATAGATGTTATTCTTTTTCAGAGGAAAAATATGGCAAAAGAAAATTCATTCGATATAGTTTCAAAAACGGATTATTCAGAAGTTAATAACGCGATCAATCAGACGAAAAAAGAAATAAGTCAGAGATTCGATTTCAAGGGCAGCAAGGCTTTGATCGAGCTGCACGACAATGACATAATTTTAAGCGCGGAAGACGAAACAAAATTGCGGAATATGAACGATATTCTGCAAAGCAAACTGATCAAACGCGGAATTTCTCTGAAGGCTCTGGAATACAGCAAAATCGAACCTTCGGCTGGCGGAACGGTTCGCCAATTGACAAAAATCCAACAGGGAATTCCAACCGAAAAGGCGAAGGAAATCGTCAAATTCATCAAGGATAAAAAAATAAAAGTGCAGTCTTCGATTCAGGGCGATTCCGTCAGAGTTTCCGGTAAAGACCGCGACACGCTTCAGGAAGTAATCGCCGCCTTAAAAGGCAAGGATTTCGGGATTGATATGAAATTTGATAATTATCGGAGTAATTAAGTTTTATGCGTTTAGTAGTAGTTTTTACATTTATTAGCAGTTTATTACTGTCGGTCTCAGGTCAAAATCTGAGTCAATGGAAAAATCTGAAATTGGATTCGACAACTCCAGATGAAGCAATTTCAATGTTCGGAAAACCAAAGAAAGATAAAATTGTAAAGCCGCGATTTAATAAGGAAGTTTCGGTAGAAACCCAGTCTCAAATGAACTTTCGCAAGCTGGAATTTAAAAAAAGTAATGAATTTAAGTCTGTTCATCTTCTTTTTCTAAATGAGATGCTTTCTACAATTGATTTAACACCGAATAAAAAGAAAATGTTGGCATCGGATTTGGAAAATAACTTTGAAACGAATTTTCTTTTTATGGAAGGAATGCCGAAAACCTTGAAATTTGCAGATTACGAAGGGCAGAAGGAAACGACTATTCCGAAGGTTTATC
>CAYUGW010000404.1:0-4442 GCA_964444245.1 uncultured Blastocatellaceae bacterium
TTATCATAAATGAATTTAACGAAATAAACCTTTAGATCGAATAATGGCGATAAACCATTGGTTTTTTATTAGCGGGGTGTCATTTATAACGCTAATTGTATTTGTCATTGCTTTTGACGATCGGACACAGGCAAAGGAGAAAATTAAATCTGAAAATGAAAACAATTCTGTATAAATTATTCGGCATCGGAAAAATCCGCGAACCGCTTTTGTCTGAGTTAAAAAGCGAAGGCATTATCGCATCGGACGAAGGCATTAAATCTACGATGACTTACAAAAATTTTCGCGCTCCCGGAAGATATTCCAACCGGAAACGCCGTTGGTTTCTCGGCGCAATCGCGCTGACGAAAAAACGTCTGATTTTGCAGCAATATTCGCAGCCCGTAATTAATCTCGAATTGACGGACGAGCGTTTTCAAAAAATAAAAGTTTCGCTTGAAACTGCAGATACACTGCTTTTTGAATTCGAGCCGAATCTCTTTCTCGCAGATTCTTCCGGTCAAATCGAATGGCGTTGCCGCACGCCGCACGCAAAAATCATCGCCGACCGATTAGCGGATTATTTTGAATAAAATTAAAAACACGAAAGAATTTTTCGAACTGCTTGCCGCATTGCCGCACATTGTTTTGAACGCCTAATTCGATTATTTGTCCGAAATTCGATTCTTGCTTTATAGGTTATTTGTGGTATTTTGATTTCATAAATCTCGAAAATAAAAGGAAAAAATCCGGGGAATACGAATATTTTCGCGACAAAGACAATTTAAATTAAAATGAATTTAGAAAATCATTATCAGCAATTGCGGCGTGAAGCGACCGTTTTGGCGGGAAATCCGGCGGATATTCCGCAGCGGGCGGCGATTCTGCACGAGATTTTTCTCGATTCCGGCGGCAATCACGGTTTTGCCGAAATCGCGGCGCACGGCGCGCTCTGGGGTTATAATTTTTTTGAAACTACGGGGACGCTCGGCAATCTGATTTCTTATCGTTATTTCTATAACTCGAAAGAAATGAAATACCGCCACTCTCTTTTGCAAAATTTTGCCGACGGCTTTAAATCGGCGAATCGTTCGGTTTTTATCGATACTTATTCCAATTATTACTTTGTCAAAAATTTCGGCGCGCAGCGCGATGCGGAAACGCTTTTCAAACCCGAATTGCTTGACGCTTTGCAAAAAATTACGACCGCCGCCAAAGCTGAAAAGTTACTTGATAAGGAAACGCGCCGAAGCCTTTTTCAAACGACCTTGCAATGGGAACAGGAAACGACCGTCGCGCCGAAGGTCAAGGAAGAAATCGGTAAATTCGATTGCCCGATCTTGAAAAGATTGGTTTTAAAACCCTTTGTTCGTTTCAAATATTTCCCGCCGCTGAAGATATTCTGGTTCAGGAATTTCAGCGATACGGACGAACGCATCCGCAACGCGCACGAATGTTTCGACGTTGCCGAACGAGTCGGTTGGGAAAGGGTTTTTTCTTCGATGGAAAGATATGAAGTTCTCGATAAAAACTTTTTCAAACAGCCGCTCGATTTTACCGGAGAATTGAAACAAAAACTTCTGGCGCAATCCGTCTATTAGAGTGTAAATTTAATTTTCGAGTGTTTGGAGTCCCGCCTTTAGGCGGTTTTCCGCCGCGCTTCGCTGGCGAATGCCGCCTAAAGGCGGGACTCCAAACTAAAACAAATTCCTTCATTACTTTTGCTTACTTGCTTAATTATCCAAATCCGAAAAATAAGTTTAAGATAAGAATTGAAATTTTTAATAAAAGGCAATGGACAGCTTAAATGCCGGAAACTTTTAAAGAAAAAAGCGTTTCAATTATCAAAGGCGAACATCTTTTAGGGAAATATATCGGAAACCCGGAAGGCGAAACGCTGATCGTTTTCGGCAGCGTTCACGGCAATGAAGCGGGCGGCGTTTCGGCAATCAGGCGCATTTTGCCGCAGCTGGAAAACTTGCAAGGGAAAATTCGCGGACGCGTTTATTTTCTGGCTGGAAATACCCGCGCTTTTGCAAAAAGCGTGCGGTTTATCGATGCGGATTTGAACCGCCACTGGACGCTTGAAAATATCACGAACAACTTGCCAGATTCGCCCGTTTTGCCGAAAATTTCCGAAGATCGGGAACAGCGCGAGCTTCTGCAGATTTTTAATGAAATTTTTTCAGAGGCAAAGGCGGAAATTTACGCGCTCGATCTGCATTCGACTTCTGCAGAAGGCATACCGTTCGGCACGGTCGGCGACACGCTCCGCAATCGCGGTTTTGCCGAAAAATTTCCGATCACCTTTCTGCTCGGCATCGAAGAACAGCTTGACGGCACGATTCTGGAATATTTGAATAATCTCGGCGCGGTAACGCTCGGTTTTGAAGGCGGACAGCACGTTGCGGAAAGCACCGTCGATAATCACGAAGCTTTGATCTGGTTTGCGCTCGTCAATTCGGGAAATTTAAGCAAAACGGACATTCCCGAATTTGAAAAATATCGCGGAATTTTAGAAAAAGCGACCGGAACGCGGCGCATTTTGGAGATTCGCCACCGGCAGGCGGTTGCGCCGGACGATGAATTTGAAATGAATGCGGGTTTTGAAAATTTCCAGCCGGTTAAGCGCGGGCAAATTTTAGCTAAGGACAAACGCGGCGAAATTAAAGCACGGGAAAGCGGAATGATTCTGATGCCGCTTTATCAAAAACTCGGTGAAGACGGATTTTTTATCGGGCGCGAAATCTCGCCGTTCTGGTTGACGCTTTCGCGCGTTTTGCGAAAACTGCGCGTTGCTGATTTGGTGCATTTTCTGCCGGGCGTGAAAAAAGACGCGTCCGCTTACGGAAATCTGATTATCAATACAAATATCGCCAGATTTTTCCCGCTCCAGATCTTTCACCTTTTAGGTTTTAGAAAACGCCGCGAGCGCGATAATAAATTATTCGTCAGCCGCCGAAGGTTTGATACGAAAAGTCCTTTCGGCAAAAAAAATTAATTTACTCAAAATATCTTTATGCTCCGGCTTCCAAATCAAGCAGTTGATCTTCGATTTGAATCAGTTCCTTTCTGAGATTTTTCTCCATCGTGACGGCAACTTCTTCGTGTTCGGTCTGAATCGCCTGTTCTTCCAGATCGCTGTCGAGTTCCAGCCGCTCGTCTTGGTTGACGCGGTTGAGTTGTTTTTCGAGTTCCGCTTTTCGCTCCAGTAATTGCTCTTTTGTCCGTGCCATAAATTTTTCCTTGGTTCGCTAAAATTTTATAAATTATAGCGCGAAGCTGAAAATATCACTAATTTTAACGCGCCGGAAAATTATTCTTGCCGTGCCGGAAGTTGTTCGCCGTTTTCAGGAAACATAGCTTTTATATCCGGCACGCGGCGGATAAAATTCTTTATTCGATTGGCGATTGCTTCGGCTCTCATTTTGGCAAAATCGGCGCGCACTCCCGTAAAATTTTCGTCAACCGTGGCGCGGAAAATCTCCAGCCAGCGGCGGAAATGTTTAATTTCGAGCGGCGATTTTTCGTTAATTTCGGCGTGAACCTGCAAGGGATTGCGCCCGTGCTGTTGATAGACGTTTTTTCCCAAAAGCAGACTTTCCCAGAAATCGCCGATAACGGGCAGATGTTTTTCCAGATCGAGTTTCATCACGTCCGTGAAAATATAACCGATTTCGTCGTCGGCAATCGCTTTGGCGTAAAATTCGTTCATCAGCGCGTCAATATCGGCGCGGGTTTCGATGTCTTTTTTCATTATTCAAATCTCAAATTCTGCTTTGTCAAACTCACGCCGAGCGCGAACAGCAGTAAAAATTTCAGTGCGTCGAAGGCTATATAAATAAAGTGTAAAATCGAATCAGGCGGCACGCCTCCGCTGATAATTGTTTCGGCGCGGGCATCCAAAACCGGAAGCAGCCAGAAGGTTTGCAAGATCAGCAAAACAAAAATTACGCCGAATAAGTAAAGCGGAAATCTACTCTTCGGACGATTCATAAAAAACGAAACAATTATTAAAAGAGCCAGAAGAAGTTCGATTTTATTAAGGGTCTGAAAAACGATTCTGCCGATGCCCAAACCGAGCGCGAGTGTGATATTCGGCGCGGTAAATTTGAGCGGTGCTTCCATAAACGAAATCGCGCCGACACAGCCGAACCAGATGAACGGCACGGCAATTTGCAAAATTCTGAAAATCATCTTTTAATCATACATTTCTAAAATCAGCGGATCATTATTATTCAGTTTAACCGGAAACTAAAATATGATTTAAGTCACAATTTGCCGAAAAATCGGTTAAGTCTTTCGAGAAAAAATATTTATTTTCAGATAATTTTAGCTTCCGGCATTTAACCGGTTAATTCTCATTGCCGGAAAAAAACTATAAACTGTAGAACTATGGGCGATAAAAATGTTTCAATTCACACCAGTGAAGATCAGACACGCGCTTTTACCAAAGCGGTTTT
>CAYUGW010000405.1:0-4435 GCA_964444245.1 uncultured Blastocatellaceae bacterium
AAAAGGGAAAACACGGTTTTTGACATTAAACTTATCAGGACTTTTTTTACAATTCGGATAATTTAGATTTTTACAAACTTTGACCAATTCGATATTAAAATTTAAACTTAATAATCGAAGAAAAAAGTTTTACTTTTTACTTTTTACCTTTTATTTTTAAAAAATTGTGACAAATACACTAACACCAAACGCCAGTTACAGCGTAACTTTACGCGTAAAAATTCAAAATACGCCGGGAAAACTCGGTGAACTTACAACCGCCATCGGAAAAGCGGGCGGAAGCATCGAAGCGATTGATATTGTCAGCGTCGGGAAGGATTTTTTGATTCGGGATATTACGGTCAATGCTTCGTCGGAACAGCACGACAAGGAAATTATCGAGGCGATCAAAGATATTGACGGCATTGAACTTATCAATTATTCCGACCGCACGTTTTTAATGCACCTCGGCGGAAAAATCGAAACCGTTTCAAAAATGCCTCTCAAGACGCGCGACGATCTTTCGATGGCTTATACGCCGGGCGTGGCGCGTGTCTGCGAAGCGATTCACAAAGACCCGGAAAAGGCTTTTACTTTAACAATTAAGAAAAACACGGTCGCCGTCGTCTCCGACGGAACGGCAGTTCTCGGTTTGGGCGACATCGGACCTGCCGCGGCAATGCCGGTGATGGAAGGGAAATGCCAGCTTTTTAAGGAATTCGGCGGTGTTGACGCGTTTCCGATTTGTTTGAACACGAAAGACCCGCACGAAATTATTCAAACGATCAAGAATATTTCGGTTGCCTTCGGTGGAATAAATCTCGAAGACATTTCCGCGCCGCGCTGTTTTGAAATCGAAGAACGGCTCAAGGAAGAGCTGGACATTCCGGTTTTTCACGACGACCAGCACGGAACCGCCGTAGTCGTTCTGGCGGCGTTAATAAATGCGCTGAAAATCGTCGGCAAGCGGATGGAAGACATCAAACTCGTCGTCAACGGAGTCGGCGCGGCGGGCGTGGCGTGTTCAAAAATCGTGCAGGCGGCGGGCGTAAAAAACATCATCGGCTGCGATCAGGCGGGCGCACTTTACAAAGGGCGCGTCGAACATATGAACTGGGTAAAAGATTGGTACGCGCAAAATACGAATCCGAATAACGAAAAGGGAACGATTCACGACATCATCAAAGGCGCGGACGTTTTCTTCGGTTTGAGCGCACCGGGCGTGATTGACGTAAATGATTTAAACAATATGGCAAAAGATCCGATCATTTTTGCAATGGCAAACCCCGTTCCCGAAATTATGCCGGAAGAAGCCGCCGGACACGTTGCGGTAATGGCTACGGGCAGAAGCGATTATCCGAATCAGATCAATAACGTTCTGTGTTTTCCGGGAATTTTTCGCGGTGCCTTAAATTGCCGCGCTTCACGCATTAATGAAGAAATGAAACTCGCCGCCGCGATTGCGATTGCCGGAATTATTACCAAAGACGAACTTCATCCCGATTACATAATCCCTTCGGTTTTCGATAAACGGGTCGGCGAAGCCGTCGCCGCCGGAGTCGAAGAAGCCGCTTACAGAACAGGCGTTGCCAGGCGCGAAAGAGCAACGACCGATTCAGAGTTTTAGAAATCTTTCATTCGCATAAAAACCGAAAAGGTAACGCCGCCGAAACGGACGGTGTTACCTTTCTACCGTGAACTTTTTCAAACGAAGGCACACTCCTGTTTCCGCCGTTTTCCACAATTATTTACGTAAAATATTTGCCGGAAGTATGACGCGAATGGCGCGTGCGGGCAATTCTTGTCCATTTATCTTTCCGTCTTTTACGGCGAATTTATAAGTGGCGTATGCTTTTCCGTTGTATGAAAGATTGATCGTGTAATTTCCGTCCACCGCCATAATTTCCTTTAATTTTAGAGTGGAAGAATCTTTGGTTAATTCCTTGTTCGGTCTTTCAAAAAACAAACGGAAATAATGCCACGTATTTTTGAGATCCAATTTCAAATTACGGTTTTCGGCAACTACTGTTTTATCTCTATCGCGGACGATATTCATTTCAACCGGCACGATTACCGGTTTAGCGTCGGCAATTTCGTAATCGGCACGAAGCCGGAAACTGAAAAATATTCCGCTTTCGAGAGTTCCTGCACTTAAAACGGCTTCGTCGCGCCACGCGCCTTCGAGCATATAAATTATGCCCGGACGATAAACGTCAGGGCTTTTTTTCGTCAGCACCGAAAAGCGAAACGTCTGGAAAACCCTGTCGTTTATGGCGAATTCGAGCGAATGATCGCCCGCTTCGATTTCTTTGAGCGCATCTCTTCCGCCGACTATTTCATAATGAGTCAGCCTTGCTTCGTTCGTAAAATATTTCTCGCCATACCAGACAAAAGTATTAATGATTCCGCCGCTCGAATTTTTTAAGGTCGTCGTAAATTTTCTGCCTTTATACGGTTCGAAAATATATTTCGAATACATTTTTTCCGGCGGCTGCACACAAGCGACGCGAAGTGTGCCGATCTGCAAAGTGCCCTTCACATTAAGGCTGTCGAGTATCGAAGACATTAAAACTTCGGGCTGACAATTCGGCGGGCTTTTCGATTTTTCCTGTGAAAACCCCGCCGCCGCGAACAATAATAAAAATCCGGTTAAAAATAAGATTTTTGCCGGGTTAATAGGTTTCTTTTTCATTTTCTCTTTCTCCTTATTAATAATTTCTGACGATTGTTTGCAAAAACGCCGAAATTTTGAATAGTTTCAAACGTTGGCTTATTCGTCGCTCACCAGTAGAAAAAAATAGGTCAAAGTGCGCTCCGTCGGTTTTTGGCGCGGATTGAAAATCGTTTTTTTCGCCCCTTTTTCAGCCGCTTCCTGTAAAAGAGGATGTCCCGAAATGGCTTCGGCTTTTGAAACTTCGCCCGTCGTGTCAATCGTCACCCTGACTTGCACACTGCGTTCATTAAAGACGGTTTTCTTTAGTTCCGCCTCATCCAAGGTCGGTAATTTCGACAGATCGATCCGAGGAGTTTCAAAATGCTCCATATCGTATTTGCCGTTCCATTGAATTTTTACCTGATAATTTATTTGCCGGTCAATTGTTGCAGCCGGAGTGTTTTTCAAGGTTTTTTTGTCTTTTTCGGCAAACGGACGCACCAGACAACTGACTGAATTGATGCCGATCGTGGCTACCAAAACCAACGCAAAAGGAATCAAGCAAATCACCCAAAATACCATAGATTTATGCGTGTCTTGCGGGTAAGTAGAAGGTGCGTCATATTGTTTTGAACTTTCAGCAATCTTTTCGGAGTTGTCGAGATATTGTTCCCAGGGCGAAAGTTGCTGTTCACCGGCGTTTTCGTCGGGGATTTCGACGATTTTATCTCTGTTTTCCTTCAACAGAATTTTCGCCCCGCAGTAATCGCAGACGGCAAATTTTTCTTTGAGCGAGATTTTTTTGATCAACGCTCCGCATTGCGAACAAGTTATTGCTTTCATAAATTTGAACTTATATAAATGCCAAAAAGGACAAAAATGATAATGCCTGAAATCAAAGCAAAGAGACCGGAACTCCGCGCACATAGATTTCTTTTTCTTCCTTTCCGCCTTCGGCACGAGTTTGGAGAGACACTTCAACTTTATCAACGATAAAATCAATTTCGGGTTTTTGGGCGGTATTGACGATCTCGCAACTCGATAGATCAAGTTCGGTTGTCATGCTTTCGATTTTTTTCGTTTGTGAATAAATCGCCGTCGAAAAGAGCGTTGCCAATAAAAATATCGAGATTATTTGTTTCATAGTTTTGGGTATTTATTTGCCGTCCATCCCGTAATTGCCGTAAGCAAAGTGAAAATCCTCAAGATAAAAGTCAAAATCCTTAAATAAATAAACCGGAAATTTTTTGTATTGGCGTTTGACCGCCGGTTTTCTTTCGCCTTTTTGCCGCTTTTCGATGATTGCTCCGGTCAGGAGATTGATATCGGTTTCGATAGATTTATCAGATTCCAAAACCAGATAAAAAACTTTGACCCCGATCAGCCGCCAGTTATTCTTGTAAAACTTAAATTGATAGGTCGTTACTTGGTGAGTGCCGTAAGTTTTAACCCCGAGCGTTAAGTAAAGATTCGAATTCTTAATTTCCATCCCTTCGTATAACGCGCCGTTGCCTTCACTGTAAATTTCATCCTTCGATTGAGCGGCGAGACGATAGCCTCCCTGATTTTGACGAAGAAGAATATAAATCTGCGATGTCTTAAAAGTATCGGTTTGTGCGTTTTCCGAGACTTCGGTTTTTACTCTCTCGATTATTCCTGCCCAGTCCTCCGACCCGTCACCGTTTAAGTCGCCCTTGACTTCATCGAATAACTTGTCGTTTGGTTTCAAAGTAGATTTCAAAAACGCCGCAACGCTTTCAAAAGATTCGTTTTGCGCCAAACCGTTGATTGAAAAAAACATTA
>CAYUGW010000406.1:0-4434 GCA_964444245.1 uncultured Blastocatellaceae bacterium
ATACATTTTAATTCCTTTTACGGTTAAACCTTTTATCTTTCCACTACCTGAGGTAGTGGCTTAATATCTTTAGTTATCAAACAGAGGAGAATTGAAAATCAGAAGTGCCGTCTGGTATGAAAAGGATGCTGCTACATTTTCCGATGCCATCGGCTGTGTGAGGCAGCAAATATGGGATGCACGGAGTTTTCAAACATCGGAAGACGAGTGGGAGATGATAAAAATACCACGCTTATTTCTTCAAACTCTGACAGACACGCTCTGCTTTGCCGCTTAATTTGGATAAAGTCGAGCTTAGATTGCCTACTTTGAATAAGCCCTAGTTTGTCCTGGAATAAAATCTGCGTTTCATGAAAATTTATGCAAAATCTGATAAAATAAACATCAAACAATTATGAATGAATCCGAAGAAACTTTAGAACAGTTATCCGATAGAGAACTTTTAATCAATTTAACCAAAAGATTGACGAGTTTCGAGAAACAAACAAACACTCAACTTGAAGCCATCCGAAGCGGTCTTGTCGCTAATCACGCGGCGTTCGATCGTCTTCAAGCTAAAGTATTAAATATCGGCGCGGACTTGTCGGAACTCTCCGAAGAAGTAAGAAAACAAAGAACCAAAGAAACTTTGGAACTCAAAAATTAATTTCTTTAAAATCGAAAGATTTTTAGAGGGTGTAAAAAAATCTGTGTAAATGGTGATAATCAACATTTATTATCAATGGATGAACGATTATGCCAAAGAGGGCAGGAATTACTTGACGAATTATTAAAGGAATACGAAAAACCGGCAGACTTACTCGGCGATGACGGACTTTTACAGCAACTAACTAAAGCTCTGGTCGAGCGGGCTTTGCACGGTGAGATGACGCATCATCTCGGTTATGAAAAACACTCTTCTGCCGGCAAGAACACCGGCAATTCGAGAAACGGCTCATCACCGAAAACGATCAAAGGCAAACGCGGACAAACTTCGATTTCTGTTCCTCGCGACCGGAACGGCACATTCGAGCCGCAGCTTTTCAAAAAGAATCAGACGCGCCCCTAACGGCTTTGACGAGAAGATCATTTCTTGTATGCCAGAGGAATGACGACTCGTGAAATTCAGGGGCATCTGGAATTATCTGGTGACGGTGTCAATTTGCAGGGGTTGAAAGAAGTTCTCGGCATTTGGATTGCCGAAACTGAAGGCGCAAAATTCTGGCTTTCGATTGTTACGGAGTTGAAAAACAGAGGCGTTGAGGATGTATTCATCGCCTGTGTTGACGGCTTGAAAGGTTTCCCGTAAGCAATTGAATCGATTTATCCGAAAACGCAGGTTCAGCGCGTGTCTGGTTCATCTGTTGAGACATTCTCTGAGCTATGTTTCCTACAAGGAACTTGAAGGAAGTCGCCGCCGATTTGAAACTGATTTACAGGGCTGCCACTTTGGAAGAAGCCGAAAATCATTTACTTGAATTTGTCGAAAAATGGGAAAATCGTTACCCGGTCGTGGCTCGTTCGTGGCAGCCTCGATTGGGCGCGTGTCGTGCCGATGTTCCAATTTACGCCGGAAATCCGCCGAGCCGTAGAGTGCGACGAATGCGATTGAATCTTTTAATTCCAGCTTACGGAAAATCATCAAAAACCGCGCTCTGTTTCCGAATGACGAAGCGGTGCAGAAAATCTTATTTCTGGCATTGCGCGCACATTGCGAAAAAATGGACAATGCCGATACCCGATTGGAACGGAGCAATGAATTGCGTTTAGCGATATTATTCTAGGGAAGAATGCCGATGAACGGATTCGGCACAGACTCATTTACACAGATTATTTGACACCTTCGCCGATGAAATCTTATTTAAATTAAGTTCTCTCATTTCAGAACTTTTTTTCTCTACTGTTATTGGAACATTAGCAATACTGTAAAAAGCATATAAGTGTTTTACGACCAATCTATACTTGCCATCAAGAATGAACATCAACTTCTCACTAAAACAGTTTCCAGAATAGCTTATGATAATTGATATTATAGAAAGTTATTTTAGGAACTCCCAGAACATTTGTACAAACAATGATTTATCGAATGAGTCTCGTGAATTATTGTTTTAAAAACGTAAAGAGTCTAATCCAGTGAGTGAAAAAAGGATCCTCAAAAATAAAATGAACCAAACCCTCTTTTTCCTTCTGCCGGAGAATATTCTGAGCTGTCAATGATCTTAAAGCCGTCTGCATTGTTGATGACGGCATCTTTGTTTTTACCGATATCTCTCTTGAAAGGAGTTTCTGACCGTTCTCGCTAACGACGGCAGCAAGTGCTTTTTTTTGATTTGACGTTAAATTCGTCCAGACCTGTGTGTAAAAAGCGTCGGACTGTTTGACCAGAGTATTTAATGCTTCTTTGATCAATTCTGAAGTGAGACAAGCTGTTTCCGGAGTGCCGACTTTTAGGACTGAAAGCCGATTCCAGATAAAATGAGCGAGCATCTGCACGTTATAAGGCACTTCATCGGCGAGGGTAATAATCAGTAAAGCAAGATCACTTTTTTCACTCGAAGTAGTTTTCGGCGAAAAAAAACCGCCCTTTGTAAAGCTGTCAACCAGGAATCTGACAAATTCGGGTCGGGGGATCGCATCAACCCAGAGTTGTTTCCCGAGACGGTAAAATGGACGGCTCGGATCGGTAATCATTTCGGAAAGCATCTGCGTTTTCGAACCGGCAAATATATAGGCAAGGTGTCGGTGTTTCTGAATGGCGGCGCGAATTTGTTTTTCCGCCGCCAATTTATCCTGAGCCAGGATTTCCTGAAATTCATCAATTATCAAACAAACACGTTTTTCTCCGGGCAGATCGGCGGCTAAAGCCTCCAAGCCGTTAAGGGCATCAACAAGAAGTTCGGTCGGGTTGACGGCAGCTGCGGCGACATTTGTTCCCAGCGTCGCCTTCCACTCGGTTTGAGTTGCCGAAAAACTGATTTCGGGTTTTAGGTTTTTAAAATATAATTTTAGCAGCTCGCCGATCTTTTCAATTTTTCCTTTAAGATTTCGAGCTGAATCCTCGATCATTCTTTTGACGAGTTGTTCGATTTCAGGAAAACTTTCAGCATTGTAATTCAAAATAATATTGCCTTCTTCGGTCATTTTTTCCGCAACCGCAGTTAAAAGCGAAGTTTTGCCAAAGCGGCGCGGACCGATCACAAATAATTTCCCGCCGGTTTCAACCGTTTCGCGCACAATTTGCATTTCTTCGTGACGGTTGACGAGTTCATTAGAATCAAGTTCTCTGCCAAATTCAAACGGGTTCTTCATAACGGAACAATTCTATTACGTAAATGTGCATAATGCAATTTTGCATTATGCACATTTGCATTACGTAAATTTGCATTTTGGAATTTAATAAATTTATGATTTCATTTATCTTAAGATTACACATTGTTGCCATTGGTGAAATTTCCGCTAAAATCTCCTTCATGACAGATTCTTCCGAACAGCTTCAAGTTTACGGATCAGGCAATTCATCGGTCTCGCTCGACATAGATTCAGTTGTCGAAAGTTAGCTGACCAGAACCGTCAATTCTTCCTTAAAAAGAACAAACGATATCCGCAATGATAAATCGAAGGCGGTTTTCGATTTTTTTGATTTCTGCCAGAAAAGCGCTGAAACGGTTTTGCCGTCTGATGTCGAAGAATGGCGTTGGAATTTGATAACTCAAAAATTAGCTGATGGAACGATTTATAACCGCATTTCGGCACTGGCGCAGTTTTTTGATTATTTGCGAACAGAGGTCGGTTTAATGAAACTGATCCCGATTAATCCGGCACGCGTTTCTTTGCCGAAAGCCCAGAAACCCTTCGGTTCGGAAAGCGTCAAGGCGCTGTCGCGCGAGGAATTGGGAAGATTATTGGAAACGGTTGCAATGCGTGCGCTCGATAAAAGCGCGCTTCACTTACGCGATTATGCCATTTTGCAGTTTTTTGTGGCGACCGGCAGGCGGCGTGCCGAGATCATCAGTTTGCGCGGTAGTAGTATCGAGATCAAAGAGAATAGATTTTTTATCAAAGCCAAAGTTAAAGGCGGATTTTTCGGTAGTGCCTCAAATTTTATGCTGACGAAAATTATGGTGATGAACATATAATTTTAGTTACTGTAAATAATTCGTGCAAAATTGATTTAATGAATTGCCGTCTGCTTTAGCTGACGGATTAAAATGTAAGAATGACAGGCTTTAGCCGAAATTATTAAATAAATGTCAATCATCCATTTTGCTTTAGCTAAAGCTCAGAGGATTGGTTTCTTTTTCTTTAATTCGGCTAAAGCCTTGGGTAATTTGCATTTATCAACCCGTCAGCTAAAGCAGACGGCAATTCAAAGGAAACACGCACGAAATATTTACAGTAACTAATTTTATCACCGCATCATGCATCTCATCGCTCTTTGAAAATGCAATCGTTTTT
>CAYUGW010000407.1:0-4406 GCA_964444245.1 uncultured Blastocatellaceae bacterium
GCAGCCGTTCGGAAATACTCCGAAAGACGAATTCAGAAACGCTTTAACGCCGGTCGGACATTTCAAATTTGCCAATAATTTCGGGCTTTTCGATATGCACGGCAACGTCTGGGAATGGTGCGCGGATATCTGGCACGAAAATTATAAAAATGCACCGAATGATGGAAAGGTGTGGACAACGGGCGGCGATCAAAGCTATTGTGTTCAGCGCGGCGGCGCGTGGCGCGAACGCGCAAATAATTGCCGTTCGGCTTTTCGCGTCGGCGATATTGCTCACAATTCCGATCACATCGTCGGTCTGCGCGTTTGTTTTTCCGATTAATTTTCAAAAGTTTTCCCCAAAGCGTATTTTGAAGCGATAAATATTACAAAACCGCTATACAAAAATTTGCTGAATTTTTGTATAGCGGTTTTGCTTGAAATATTTGCTCCTTGCGAACTCAATGCCGTGTTATAACGTGTTATATCAGGTCGGAGCGACTGCTTTGTTTATCAAGGTCTTTTTTGAAACGCGGGGGTTACTCATTTCTGCCGCACTTCACAAAATCTGAATTTAAAATCCTGATGCGCCGCATCGCGACTTTTGCCCTATAAAAAAAGAAAATTTTTATTAAAGAATTTCGCAGATTTGCCGATAAGACAGCGGATGACTTCTTAGCATCTGCTTGTAGTCAAAAACGAGATTTCTCAAAAGCTGTTGAATTTATTGAAAATATTTTCACCCAATTAAACTCCTATAATCCCAGTGTCCCGCCGATTACAAAGCAATTAAATTATAATGAAAAACCCGTTAGATCTCTCAGAAATAAAAGAAAATTCCGTAGCTCAAGAATTTTTCCGGGAACAGCAGCGAAAAGTTTACCGGAATACCAGCCGTTTATTTGCGATTCTGATGCCTTTGCAATGGCTGGCGAGCGTCATTATCGCGTGGTTTGTCGCGCCGCTGTCGTGGAAAGGTGCCGACAGCGAAATTCATCCGCATATTTGGGAGGCACTGCTGATCGGCGGCGCAATTACTTTGCTGCCCGTGTTTCTGGCTCTGAAATATCCGGAAGAAAAAATAACCCGTTACACGGTTGCCGTCGGTCAAATGCTGATGTCGGGTTTGCTCATTCACCTGACCGGCGGACGCATCGAAACTCATTTTCACGTTTTCGGCTCACTTGCCTTTTTATCGTTTTACCGCGATTGGAAGATTTTTATTCCGGCAACGCTGATAACTCTCATAGATCACATTTTTCGCGGCTGGTTTTATCCGCAATCTATTTACGGAATTTTGACCGGCGGCGAATGGCGTTGGCTCGAACACGCCGCGTGGGTGAGTTTTGAAAATATATTTTTGATCGCCTCGTGTCGTTACAGCGTGAGCGAAATGAAGGAAACCGCCGCTCACGCCGCCGCGCTCAGCAGCAGTCAATCACGCTATCAAACCGTGATCGAACAAATGAGCGAAGGCGTTTTTCTGGTCGAACCCGAAACTTTTCAGATCATCGAATGCAATCCGGAATTTGCCAAAATTCTCGGCTACGAAAGCATCGAACAGGCAAAGTCATTGAATTTAATGGATTTTGTTACGGATGATCGCCAAACGATTGAAAAACGCGCCGACAATCTGATTAAAAATCCGAATTCTCTGAAAGGTGAAAGAACTTACCGCCGCCGCAACGGTTCGCTCGTCGAGGTTGAAATCACCGGACGCTATATCTCATATAATTCGGGAAATGTGTTTTGCGTCAATATTAAAGACATAACCGAACGAAAACGCGCCGAACTCGAGATAAAAAAACTGGCTCTGGTCGCCCAAAAAACCGAAAACAGCGTAATGATTTTGAGTCAGGACGGCGAAATAAAATGGGCAAACGAAGGGTTTACGCGCATATCGGGATACTTGCCGGAAGAAGTTATCGGAAAAAACGCGGGCGATTGTTTCAGCGGAGAAAAAACCTCGCCGGAAACCATTGCGGCAATGACCGATGCGATGATTAATTGGAGATCATTTCATGATGAAATCTTTACTTACGGCAAAGACCGAAAAGGTCACTGGATAACGATCTCGCTCACGCCATATACCGACTCGAAAGGCAATCCCGAAGGATTTATCGCCATGGGAATGGATATTATGGAGCGCAAAAAAATGGAAGCTGACCTCATCAAAGCCCACGAAGATTTGGAATTTCGTGTTGCCAGACGAACTTCCGAGCTTATCGAAGTGAACAAGAAAATGGCGGACGAAGTTTGCGAGCGAACAAGGATTGAAAATCAATTGGGAACAATCAGAAAGTTTCTTCTCAATGTGATTGACAATGTTCCGAATTTGATTTTTGTCAAAGATTTTGAGGGAAAATTTACACTTGCCAATCGTTCGCTTGCCGAATTATACGGGGTAGATGTTAAGGATTTAATCGGCAAAACCGATATCGATTTTGCACCGAATAGGGAAGAAGCGGAAAAATTCCAAAAAGACGACCGTGAAATTATCGAAAATTGGCAAGAAAAAGTGATTTTTGAAGAAAAAATTACCGATGTCAAAGGAAATGTTCACTGGCTTCATACGGTTAAACGCCCGTTATTTGACGGTTCGGGGGTAAAGAGCATTCTCGGAATTTCTACCGATATGACCGAACGAAAGATTTTGGAAGGTCAATTGCACCACGCCCAAAAGCTCGAATCAATCGGACAGCTTGCCGCCGGAATCGCCCACGAGATCAATACGCCGACGCAGTATGTCGGTGATAATACAAGGTTTATCCGCGATGCCTTTACGGATGTCAATGCGATTCTGGAAAAATATAGAGAACTGTTTGACGCGGCGCAAAAAGGCGCGGTCAATGATGAACTGCTTCGAGATCTTGAAGAAGAAATCGAACAAGCCGATCTCGAATATCTGGTTGAAGAAGTTCCGAAAGCGATCCGGCAATCGCTCGAAGGCGTTTCGCGCATTGCCGACATCGTTCAATCAATGAAGGATTTTGCCCATCCGGGAAGCGGCGCGAAAAAATTGGCAAATATCAATAAAGCCATCAAAAGCACGATCACCGTTGCCCGCAACGAATGGAAATACGTTGCCGATATAGAAACATATTTTGATAATTCCCTGCCGCCCGTTCCGTGTCTGCTTGGCGAATTTAATCAGGTGATATTAAATATGGTGATAAATGCCTCGCACGCTATTTCGGATGTCGTCGGCGACGGTTCGAATGGCAAGGGAAAAATTACGGTAACGACCACCCGGGTCAATGACGATTGGGCGGAAATCCGCATCGCCGATACCGGAAAAGGAATCTCGAACGAAGACCAAAAACGCATTTTCGAACCGTTTTTCACAACCAAAGAAGTCGGCAAGGGAACCGGACAGGGCTTGGCGATCTCGCATACGGTGATCGTCGAAAAACACAACGGAAAATTAAAATTCGAATCCGAACCGGGCAAAGGAACGACCTTTATTATTCAATTGCCGCTCGATTCCGGTGAAAATGCAAAAGAGAAAATGACAAAATGATAAATATTTTATTTGTTGATGATGATCCGAATATTTTGAGCGGTTTGCAGAGAATGCTCAGATCTATGCGCCGTGAATGGCAGATGTATTTTGCCTCGAGCGCCAACGAAGCTCTTGAAGTATTCGATAAAACCGGCATTGACGTAATTGTTTCGGATATGAAAATGCCCGGTATAGACGGCGCGGCACTTCTTCAGGAAGTCCGCACACGGTATCCGCACACCGTCCGGCTGATTCTTTCCGGTTATTCGGAAAAGGAAATGATTATGAAATCGGTCGGCGCGGCGCATCAGTATATTTCCAAGCCGTGCGATTCGGAAATGCTCAAGGAAAAAATTCAAAGGGCGTGTAATCTGCGCGATCTGCTCGGAAACGAAAACTTGCGCCGGCTTGTCTCGCAAATGCATTCGGTTCCGAGCTTGCCGACTCTTTACAGCGAAATGATGGCGGAACTGAATTTGCCCGAACCGAATATGAGAAAGATCGGCGAAATCGTCAAAAAAGACATCGGAATGACCGTTAAAGTTTTGCAAATCGTCAATTCCGCCTTTTTCGGTTTGCAGCGAAATGTGTCGGACGCGGGCGATGCGATAAATTTTCTCGGTCTCGATACGATCAAATCGCTGACATTGAGCATCGGCATTTTCTCGCAGTTTGAAAATCAGAAACAGTCTCAAAAGACAATTTCCGAAATATGGAATCACAGTATGTCGGTCGGGGTTTTGGCAAAAAAAATCGCCGCAAGTGAAAATCCGGAAGATGCCAATGATGCTTTTACCGCCGGATTGCTTCACGAGATCGGCGAAATCGTGCTGGCGGTAAATCTGCCCGAGCAGTTTGCGGCGATGCAGCAATTGATCGAAAAAGAAAATATGACACGGATCGCGGCGGAACGACAGATTTTTGA
>CAYUGW010000408.1:0-4403 GCA_964444245.1 uncultured Blastocatellaceae bacterium
AAACGGAAAAAGACAAGTTAAAAACATTTTCAAGTCGGGAAGGGTTGCTCTGCGCTGCTCTGCGCCCGCTCTTATTTTAGGAAATCTAACCTAATAATAATCGGGAATTACTTTAAATTCCGCCGGAAGTGATATAAAGAAATCCCGAAAGATTATTAACATTTCTCGTAAGATTATAAAGAAATCTCCAGAGATTATTTAGATTTCTCACAAGATTTCTTTAGTTATTTTGAGCATTTAACAGGCTTTCCAGCTTTTGTTCCTTAATCCCGTAAAACTCTTTAATGGCACGAATTTGCGCGTCGAGTTTTTCGACATCCGTTTGGCGTTCGTTTCGCGTGCCGACGATCATATTGTTTTTCGGCGTGTGTTCGGTTGCGATAAATTCAAATAATTTTGTTGAATAGCCGCTTTTTTCAAGCAGCAGCGCACGAAGTCCGTCGGTCAGCGTTTCGGCTTCGCGTTCGAGCATTATTCCGTGTTTGAGTATGTTTTTCAACATCTCCGGCGGCTTGATTTGCGGGCGGATTTCCTGATGACAGCAAGGTGCGCAAACTATTAAGTCGGCATTTGCCTCGATGCCTTTGAAAATCGCGTCATCGGTCGCCGTATTGCAGGCGTGAAGGGCGATTAAAACGTCAACATCCTTTAATTCGTAATCATTGATATAGCCGTGAACGAATTTCAAACCCGAAAAATCGCAGGTTTTCGCAATATCATTGCCTAAACGGACAAGCTGTTCCTTCGTATCGACACCGATTACTTCTAAATCAATTTTTCGCGTATTTTTGAAAAAATCATAAGTCGCAAATGTCAGATAACCTTTGCCCGAACCCATATCAACGATCTTGATTTTCTTTTTTTCGTTGAGCAGGGAATTTTCGATCAATTTGTCGAGCGTTTCGATAAACTTATTAATTTGTTTCCATTTATCCTGCTGTTTAGCGCGAATTTCGCCGCGGTCGGTCGTGATTCCGAGAGCTTTTAAGTAAAAATTATTCGGATCGATTTGAATCTGTTTTTCGCGGTTGTGTTCGAGAGCGGGTTTTGCCGTAAAGGTCGGTTTGCCGATATTCAGGCGCGATTTTCCCTTTTTGCCGATGTCGAGCTGAAAATCGTTTTCGGTCGTAAAAAGATGCCCGCTGAAAAAATCCGTGCCGAGCGCGTCGCGGATTTTTTTGAATCCCTCATTAAACTCGAAATTCTTTGCCGTATCGCGGGTGTCGTAGCGGTAAAGAAAGAAAAGACGCGTTCCTTTCGTGGTTTTGACCAGACGAATAAGCAGCTTTTGCAAATGCGCGTCGCTTCCGCGATAATTGCCTAAAGTCATTTTGACAAAAGTTTCTTCGTGCAGGCTCGTCGCCAATTGGCTGATAAACTTTTCGATATTTTCGGCTGACATAAAATTAATTTGCGATTTTCAATTGGGGATTTGCAATTGAAAATTTATTGAAATTAGAGATTAACACAAAAGATTACCGTTAATAAAAAAGGAAAAATAAATGGATCAGATCGAAACAAAACAATTCATAAATTCGCTAAATTATCTATTCACAGAAACTTTCGAAGGCTCGCCGCCGGAAGGCAGCATTTATCTCGATCGCGGAATCGGGGTTTTTAACACAATCGAAAATCTCGATGCAAACACGGCTTCGCGCCTTGTTTCCGGTGCATCCGTTGCTTCGCAAACCGAACATTTGCGCTATTATCTGGAAGTTTTGAGCAATTTTTTGCAGGGAACAGTCCAAGCCGCCGATTGGAGCCGAAGCTGGGCGAAAAAAGAAGTAACCGGAGAAGAATGGTCGGATATTAAAAAGGGTTTGCGCGAAATGTATGAACACGTTTTGAAAACCTTTGAAAAGATCGAAAATTGGGACGAAGACAAAATGACCGAAGCGATGGCGATGGTCGTTCACACCGCATATCATCTCGGCGCGATTCGCCAGATCGCCAAAAATGCCGAGCCGATCCAATTGTCGAAAATTCATTAGCGTTAGAGATTTATTTCAGTTAACCCGTTAAGCAAGCGGTCTTTGACCGCGATTCGATTATAAATCAAGTTAAACGCGGTCAAAGACCGCTTACTAAACTATATTTTTTTTTAAGATCATGAACAATTTATTTCATCTTGCATTTCCGGTAAAAGATTTAGCAGAATCACGCGAGTTTTACGGCGAGATTCTCGGTTGTGAAGAAGGCAGAAGTTCGGCAAACTGGATTGATTTCAATCTTTTCGGACATCAGATCGTCGCGCATCTCGCGCCCGAAGCGGTCGGAGTAAAGCATAAAAACGAGGTCGATGCCGATCACGTTCCCGTGCCGCATTTCGGCATTGTTCTTTCAATGGACGAATTCCGCAAGTTTGCCGATAAACTGAGATCAAACGGCGTTGAATTTATCATCGAACCGAAAATCCGTTTTGAAGGCGAAACCGGCGAACAAGCGACGATGTTTTTTCTCGATCCGAGCGGGAACGCTCTCGAATTCAAAGGTTTTGCGGATTTTTCGACCGTTTTTGAAAAATGAAAGCAGAAATCATCATAATCGGCGCGGGCGTGGTCGGCGCGAGCGTCGCTTTTCATTTGTCGGAGCGCGGCGCGAAAAATGTTTTGATTTTGGAAAGCGAATCGGAACAGGGAAAAGGTTCGACCGGAAAGGCGACGGGCGGCGTAAGGGCGCAGTTTGAAACGGAAATCAATATCAAAATGTCGCTCTATTCGCTCGATTTTTTCAAAAATTGGGAATTCGATTGCGAATACGAACCGCGCGGTTATTTGTTTTTTGCGACCGATGAAAAGCAGTTTGATTATTTGCGAAAAAATGTCGAATTTCAAAAAACGCTCGGCGTGAAAGATGTCGAAATTGTTGATAGAAAAGCGATTACGGAAATTTGCCCGATTCTCAATTGCGAAGATATTGTAGCGGGAAGCTTCGGAAAACACGACGGTTTTATAAATCCGCTCGCCGTTATGAACGGTTTTACAAAAAAAGCCGTGCAAAACGGTGCGAAGATCGAATTTGAAACAAAGGTTTTATCAATTGAAACCGAAAACGGAAAAGTTAAAGCAATTGAAACGAACAAAGGCAGAATTGAATGCGAAAATGTGGTGATTTGCACGGGCGCACGCGCCGGGCAATTAGCTGAAACCGCCGGAATTGATTTGCCTGTAACTCCGCAGAAACGCCAGATTATCTGGGCGAAAAGCGAAAAACCGCTGCCCGAAGATCTGCCGATGGTGATTGATATCGGCAGCGGTTTCCATTTTCGCCCCGCACGCGATTGGAGCGTAAGCGGTTCACTTGCAAGGAGCGCAAAGGGCGAAAAAACGCCGGAATACGAGATACTTTTCGCCTACCCGGATCCGAATGAGCAAAACTCTTTCGACACGAATTTCGACGAAGCATTTATCGAAAAAGTTTATAAAAGAGCAAAAGGGCGTTCACCGTTTTTGTTTGAAACAAAAATTATCAGAGAAAAATGCCGCGCCGGACTTTATGAAAACACGCCCGATCATCACGCGATTCTGGGCGGCTGTTCGATTAGAGGCTTATATTTTGCCAACGGTTTTTCCGGTCACGGCGTAATGCACTCGCCCGCCACGGGGCGCGCTCTGGCGGAAATTATTCTTGACGGAAAAGCCTCTTTTTTAGACATTTCGTGTTTGAGTTTTGATAGATTTGAAAAAAATGAGCTGCTTCACGAAACGGCTTTCATTTAAAAACTGATGTTCAAAACGACTGGAGCGCGAGCGTCCCGCTTGCATGAGTCCGATAGGACGCGACAGACGTTCGAATATAATCAAGATTATTGCAATTAAAGGCTTTTTCGCGCTCCCGCGCTCATGCAAGCGGGGACGCTCGCGCTCCAGTCATTTTACCTTAATCACCAAAAAGTTATGCATACAAACCGATATATTGATTAACGGTTGTCGTCAGCGCGTCAAAATACGGTTTAGTCAGATAAACTTCCGCTCCGGATTCAAGACCGAGTTCTTTATCCTTTTCGGCGGCATCGCCCGAATAAAATATGACAGGAATTTGCGGTAAAACCTGACGGATTTGGCGGCATAATTCAAAACCGTTGCCGTCGGGAAATCTCGTTTCAAGCAAAACAAGATTAAAGTTTTCCTTTTTTGATAATTCCAATGCTTCGCCGATCGTTTTGACCAGCGTGATTTCGACAAAAGGCGAATTTATCGCCGTTTCCAGCAGAAAACAATCGTCTTCATTGGTTTCCACATACAAAATTTTAAATATCTGCCGGGGTATCATCATTTCTTTTCCTCAAAGGCGTTTTCGATAAAGCAGAAAATTCCTTCTAATAATTTATTGTCCGAAAACCAATTTTATTTTTGTATTCGATTAGGGAAAGATACGAATTGATTTTTGTCCAATGTTTTCCA
>CAYUGW010000409.1:0-4401 GCA_964444245.1 uncultured Blastocatellaceae bacterium
CGGTTGCGGCTTCTAAAGATTTTTTACGCGAAATCCACCAAATATCAATCAAATTAGCAATCGGTCCGACGATAAAAAGCGCGTAATAAGGCGCGTGGACATTTTCCGTCAAACGAAGAATCATCTCCACAAAAGCGATAATAATGACAACCCCGATCTGCGCTTTTTTTGACGAACGAACCGTCGTTTTCGGATCGGTAATCATAAAGAAAATAAAGAGTTGATACATCGCTCCCGTAATCGGCGCAATTTCGGCAAGATACGGATCGCCCGTCCAAAGGCTTCGAATAAAACTGAAAAACAAAAAAGCGGCAACGTATGTAAATGTGATATGAAAACGTTTGAGCCGGTAAATTATGACCGAACCGAGCAGCCAGATGACCATCATCGCGTAGAGATTATTGCCCCATTGAATCGAAAGACTGGCGACAGCGTAAGGCGCGAGAAAAAGCATCACGCAGATTCCGAAATTCGACGGATTCCAAATGTGCCGGTCTTTGACGCGCAAAACGTATTTCGACGTGATCGAAATCGCCGCACAAAGCGCGAAAGTCCAGTAAATATCGGGCGAACGAACCAAAATGCCGACGCTGATGCCGGAAATATACGCGCTTGCCAGATGCGGAAATTTTCCGCTCGTCATTTTGGAGAGAACGATCTCGAAAATGATCGAAACGGCGATTGCCGTCAGCGTTTGCGGGTAACTTTCCAAAATTCCGAACGAAAGCTGTCCGCCGAGCAAGATCAAAGTAATCAGAATCGGCGCGATAAAACGCGAATCAATTCCGAACATTTTCATCGGAACTTGTTCATTCGTAATTTTTACAGGCGTGATTTCGGCAGCATTTGCACTCATAATTCTTTAAAAAATGGAAAATGGAAAATGGAAAACGTAAGAATTTTTTAAATATCAATTATCATTTATCACTTATCAATTTTCCCTGATTTTATGAATCTTGTTCAATTCCGGATTCTCGATAACTTGTATTTTACCCGAAGCCCAGCGAATTTCAACTTTTTCGATATTTTCCGCTTTTCCTAAACCGAAATGCAAGCGTCTTTGATTTTGTGCGGCAAAACCGCTTCCGCCGTGAATCTCCTGCAATTGCTGTTTATTATTCCAAAAGAGGCGAACCTGCGTTCCGATTGCGCTTGTGTTGCCGTTTGATCCCTCCAGATCAAAAGAAATCCATTTGTTTTCTGCCGCGACCGTGTTTTTGTAAATCAAAACCGGAGCTTTTTGATTGGCGACGATAACATCCAAAACGCCGCGATTCCACAAATCAACAAACGCGACGGCGCGACCGTCGAAAGTTTCATTGACACCGACGATTTGCGCGATTTCATTAAATCTGCCCGCGCCGTCGCTCAGCCAGACTTTTTTCTGTTGAAACCCCGAAAGGCTGCGTCCGTTCATCGCCGCCCAATTTTTCGTGTCGCCGATAATTGTATTATTGCCGACCGTTACTTTGGCGAAATCATACCAGTAATTCGTGTTTTTATCGGCGGAAACATAACCGTTCGTTAAAAATATGTCGAGATTGCTATCATTATTCAAATCGCCGAACTGCGCCGCCCAGCTCCAGCCGCCCATATCAACGCCGAAATTGCTTGCCAGATTATCGAATTTCAAATCCATTCCGCTTGTTCCCGAGCGGGGCATCCACAGATTATTTCCCTGAAGCAGAATTCCTTCTTCCGTAATATTCGATTCGTAAATGCTTAATCTGCCGTCATTTAAGACATCACCGAAGCTTGCGTTCATTCCGCTTTTCGGCGAAAATCCGACTCCGCTTTTTTCGCTCGCGTCAACAAAACGCTTGCCGTCTTCGTTGTAATACATTTCGGAAACGCCGTAATCATTAGAGATAAAAAGATCGGGAAAACCGTTTCCGGTCAGATCAGCCGCGCCGACCGCCAAAGCCCAGCGGTTTGAATCAATGCCCATTTGTTTGGAAACTTCTTCAAATTTTCCGTCGCCAAGATTGCGGAAAAGATATTTTCGCCCGCCGTTTCGCGCATATTCAAAACTTTCCGGCATAATCCGCGTCGTTTCCAATTGCCACAAATTGAATTTTTCGGGAAAATATCCGCCGAGGAAAATATCGAGCAGACCGTCGCGGTCAAAATCAAACCAAACGGCGGAATTGATATTCGCCCAAACGGGAAAATTCGTGCCTTCGACTTTTGAAAACGATTTCCCCTGATTATTTTTATAAAGTTCGGTTTTTCCCCATTTGTATAGGAGCAGGTCTTCAAAACCGTCACCATCGAAATCACCCCAAACCGCGCCCATCGAAACGCCTGTTTCGCGCTTGTTCAAGTCCGCGATGCCCAAATCTTTGGCGACATCTGTAAATGTGCCGTCGCCGTTATTGCGATAAAGCGCGTTTTGCGAATCTTCGCCGCTGTTCGTCAGATAAAAATCGTTCCAGCCGTCATTGTCGAAATCAACAATCGAAACGCCCGCGCCCATCGAAGCGATCTGCGGCATAATATTTTCGAGTTTACTGTCCAAAGTCGGCGCAATATGCGTAAAATCCACGCCGGATTTTAGCGCAACTTCTTCAAAATAAAAGCCGTAGCGTTTCATCGCCGTTTCCGTATCAACCGTTTTACTCTCCGATTGATTCCAACGCTGAATAATCAGAGGCGTTGCCAGAAGTGCGGCAAATAACAGGATTATGAAAATTTTAGTGAATTTTTTCATTTTTAAAAAGTCGGGAGCGCAAACAACTTACGACTGGAGCGCAAGCGTCCCCGCTTGCCTGAGCGCAAAGCGCGAAAAAGCCTCAGATTGCAATAAACTTATTTTGGTTTCAAACGCCGTTCCGCCGCTATCGCAACGGTGCAAGCGGGACGCTTGCGCTCCAGTCATTTTGCTCCGTCATCTTAAAGCATTTCTAAAATCATCCGGCGAAACGTAGCGCGTATGAAATTTCAGCCAATCCTTTCTGTGTTTTCGATAAACCGGATCATTTTCCAAACCGTTCGGCGGACGCGTGTAATCATTTGTCGCGTGCGTCGGCAAAGGTAATAATGTTTTCGAGAAAACCGAATTCAGATCGCCGTCTTTGATCCAGCCGTTGCCGATGATTACAAAATCGCGTTTCCAGCCCGCTTTCACTTCGGGCAGAGCCGGAAATTTTAAAACAAGTTCGTCGCCCGCGTTCATCAAAACCATTCTGTTATCGGTCTTTTGCAGTAATTCTAACACATCGCCGAAGCGCGTATAAAAACCTTCCAGATCGCGCCAACGCTGCGTGGTCGTCAAAATTTTGTCGTAAACGGGTTTTTCCGGCGAGGAATCATCCGCTTTTTCGATGACGGAAAATCCCCGATAACGCAATTCAGCCGTGTTTAATTCCAGAGAAATTTCCTTTGTTTCGTTTTCCGGCAGATCAACCGCCCACGCGAGTTTATCCCAGAAAATTTCCATATTCGTCCGCAAGCGGAATTTTCGCGCGTTTTCCGGCAGTTCGATCAAAACGGTTTTCATTTTTCCGGCGGGAAATCCGAGATTTTCCCTTTCAATCTTCCATTCGCCGTTTTCCTGCAAAACTTCGAGAGATAAACTTTTCGGTTTTTCCAGCGAAGATTGACCGAGCTGAACATTGATCGAAGCATCGGTCGGATGAACCCAACCGTCGGCGACTATCAGAATTTTCTTATTGCGCGGCGCGTCTTCCGGCAATTCGAGTTCGACGAAATGTTCCTCAGCCACGCCCTGAAATTTTCCGCGTTTCACGGAATCGAGATAATTTTCGTCCAGATTTCGCACAATTGACGAAACATCTTTGCCGTTTTGATCTTTTGCGGAAGCGAATTCCTGTAAAAGTTCGGTCGTATAAATTTCAAGCGGCGGCAGAGGAATCGCAAAGCGTTCATCGGTAAAGATTTCCGTGTTTTCGGGATGATCTACGGCGATCAATTGATAATTATCGAGATAAAAACTTTCCCAATATTCACCCGTAATGCGAAGTTCGTAAAAACCGTCTTTCGGCTTCAAATGCTCGCCCGGAATTTTGAACCATTCTTCGGTCTGCAAAATTCCGTAAGTGTCCTGCGCGTTTATCTTTAAGCCAAGCGCGGGCGACCACGGCGGCGCGTCTTTGACCAGAACGAATTCCGAACCGTTCCACGTGAAAAGATGCGGACACGAGCCTTTCAGACGCTGTTCGGCGGCGATCATCTGATCGGCTTTCAGATCGAATTCCGCCTGCACATATCCGTTTCCCCAGACGACGCGCAAAACGTCCGCCGACTCGTTTTCGCCCAAGCCGAAATGAGCTTGCGGCGCGTTTATCAATTGTTTCTGCACCGCAAGACCGGAACGAATTTCCATCTCGCCGCCGATGCCGAAGGAATTTACGCGCTGATCGCCTTCGGTTTTCGCCGCTT
>CAYUGW010000410.1:0-4400 GCA_964444245.1 uncultured Blastocatellaceae bacterium
AATTCTCAAATGGTCGAAGGGCTGCACGATTTTATTTTTCGGCGGACATAATTTGGGCGAAACGCTGGAAAAATGCGGCGTAAAATTTGAACAAAAACTGATGCCGCAATCGGAACAACGCTTTTTATTTATTGCTCAAATTTAGTTTTTTTGCCTTTGATTTGACGTTTCATTTATAATACAATGTGTTATATGAAACAAGCCGCAACTCAGGACAAGACAAATTCCGCAAAACCGAAACCGCGAAAAAAAATCTCGGCAAGTGTCGCCCAAAACGCAAAACTGCCGGAAAAATCTGTTGCTGCAAAAAAAAAGGGTTCTGCCAAAAGCATTAAGCCGGAGATAAAAATTTCTCCCAAACCCGAAGTTTCAAAAAAGGTCGCGCCGAAAATTCAGAAAGCCAAAACCTTAGATTCCGTCAAAAAACCGACCAAACCTGTTTTATCAAAAGTTGCTGAAAAAAAAGTTCCGCGAACAAAACCTGCAAAAACCGTTATTCCTCAAAAACCTGCTAAAGCGGCGGTTTCCAAAAAAAATACAGATGCAAAAAAAGCTAAGGCAAATTTAACAGTACAGAAAGCAAAAACGGTTAAATCAAAAGTTCAAACGGCTAAACCGGTTTTGTTGAAAACTCCGAAAAATAAAACTGCTGAAACGAAAACTCAAAAACCAAAAAAATCTGCTGCCAAACCGAAAACTCAAAAAACTGTAAGTGTAAAATCCGTAACCGGAAAATCGCAGATTACGAAACCGAAAATCGCAAAAGTTAAAGCGATTGTCGCCGAAAAAACCGTTTCCAAAACCAGAAAACCGAGCGCGGCTAAACCAAAACCTGCCGGAAAAACTGTTTCCGCCACAGCACAGAAAACAAAAACCGCGCCGAAAATTTCAATGTCGAAAATAACGAAAACGGTTAAAAAACCCTTGGCAAAAACTGCTAAAAATAAAACTGCAACGGCACAAAAATCGGTCAAAACAGTTAAACCGAAATCGACAACCAAAACAAAAACGGTTTCTCCGAAAATAAAAAACGCTCCGAAAAAATCTGCGGTAAAAGCGATTTCTAAACCCGCAAAACCCGAAGTAAAAAGTAAAACTGTCAGAAAATCTGCTAAACCGAAAATTTCGGTAAAACGCGAACCGAAAGACATTTTAAAGTACGCCAAACCGGCGATTACGGGCAAAACAAAACCGCCGCAAAGGGCTGCGGCAAAAATAGAAATCATCATTCCGAAAATCGAACCGAATATTTCGCAAGAATTAAAAGAAGCGAAAAAAAAGCCGCTCCGGGCGATCAGCAGCGCGGTTTTTCGCGGCGAAAAGGATTCTTATGAATTCAAGGTTTATGAAATCAGTGAAAATTTCAAGGAAATTCCGGCGGTTTATGTTATTTCAAAACGCATCACCGATAGAAGAAATCGCGGGCATCACAAATTGATCTGTATCGGCGAGACCGATTCGATCTTGAAGGATTTAAAAACGCATCGCAAAAGCAAATGTCTGCGTACCAATAAAGCCAATGTCATCAGCATTTTGCGCGAAGACGACAAAGACACAAGGCTCAAGATCGAAAACGATCTGAAAGCCGCGCATTCGATTGCCTGCAATCTCGAGCGGTAAAAGTTTATTAGACATTATTTGAAAGAATAAACCACGAAGTCACACGAAGTTTTCACGAAGTTTTTTGACAAAAATCAGCATTTGATTAAAAGTCTCCACTTATCAAACACAATTTCGTGTTTCTTCGTGTAGCTTCGTGGTTTATTCTTTATTTAATGCTTAGCGTCAAAGAAAATTTTCCCGCGCGAACGCGGTCGGTCGGTCGCATCTGGACAAAAACCAGATAATCGCCTGTTTCCGGCGCGGTAAATTCGAGATCGTAATTGATGTCGTAATCGGATGCAAAATCAATTTCATCCGCGCCTAAAACGCGAAAAGCGTGGAATTTGCCCTTCGGCGCGGTCGAAACGAGTTTGAGTTTGACAGTTTGTCCCGCCGTTGCGCCGAAAATATATTCATATTCCTCATCATTTTTCAAACTGCCGGAAACCGTTTTGCTCGATT
The DNA here is from genome assembly GCA_964444245.1 of uncultured Blastocatellaceae bacterium. Lineage (GTDB taxonomy): Bacteria > Acidobacteriota > Blastocatellia > Pyrinomonadales > Pyrinomonadaceae > JAHCHG01. The sequence continues at coordinate 2,065 of CAYUGW010000410.1, forward strand.
TGCCTTTGTCAAAACTGATCCGCAGCGGTTCGGCTTTGCCGCCTTGAGCGAAAATATTGACCGCGCACAAAAGAAATATGCCGATAAAAAAAGATATTCTGATTTTCATAATTTTTTTCAGGGAAAGCTAGAGAAAATATAATCTAACTTTGATAAAATAATCAACATAATTTTGAGGTAAAGAAATGAATAATTTACAAACAATTGCGCGTCCTGAAAAAAACGAATACGCGGCGTTTTACGAAACATATATTTCGCTGATTAAGAGCGATGATATTTTATCGGTTTTGAAACAAAACAAGATCGAAACGCAAAACATTTTGGCGGAAATTACCGAAGAAAAAGCGCATTTTCGCTATGCGGAAAACAAGTGGAGCATCAAGGAACTGGTCGGGCATATAATCGATACGGAAAGGATTTTCGCTTATCGCGCTCTGCGTTTTGCGCGAAACGATCAAACGCCGGTCGAAGGTTTCAGTCAAGACCCGTATATCAAAAACGCCGATTTCGACAATTGCCGCTTTACCGATCTGATCGCCGAATTTGCCTTTGTCAGAGATGCAAATATTCTGATGTTTCAAAATTTCCCCGATAAAGCCTGGACGCGCACGGGAACGGCGAGCGAAAACCTCGTCAGCGTCAGAGCTTTGGCATATATGATCGCCGGACACGAACTTCATCACGTAAATATTTTGAAGGAAAGATATTTAGCTTGATGAAATTCGACGCAATCATCATCGGCGGCGGCGCGGCGGGGCTTTTTTGCGCGATTGAAGCCGGAAAACGCGGGCGCAAAGTTCTCTTGATCGAACATAATAATCAGGTCGGGCGCAAGATCATTATTTCGGGCGGAGGTCGCTGCAATTTTACGAATATTCATGCGAGAGCGGAAAATTTTATCTCGGAAAATCCGCATTTCTGCAAATCTGCGCTCGCCTGCTACACGCCGCAGGATTTTGTCGAACTCGTCAAAAAACACCATATCGAATTTTACGAAAAAAAACTCGGACAGCTTTTTTGCCGCGAAAGCTCTCTGAAAATCGTCGAGATGCTTTTAACCGAATGCCGGAAAGCAAATGTCGAAATTCGCTTAAATTGTTCTGTAAAAGGCGTTTGTAAAAATGATTTGTTTGAAATCGAAACCAATCAAGGAAAATTTACGTGTAAAAATCTGGTGATTGCGTCGGGCGGACTTTCGATTCCGAAGATCGGCGCGACCGATTTCGGTTATCGCACGGCGCGGCAATTCGGTTTGAAGATCGTCGAAACTCGTCCCGCGCTCGTGCCGTTTGTTTTCGAGAAAAATTTTCCCGAAGGTTTCAAAAAACTTGCCGGAGTTTCGCTCGATACGAATGTTTCCTGCGGCAAAATGTCTTTCCGCGAAAATATTCTGTTCACGCATCGAGGGCTTTCCGGTCCCGCCGTTTTGCAGATTTCGTCTTACTGGAAACCGGGGATGAAAATTTCGATTGATCTTTTGCCGTCTGAAAATGCGGTTGAAGTTCTGAAAAATGCAGGCGAAAGCCGGAAAAATTTCACGAATTTTTTAGCCGAATTATTGCCGAATCGTTTTGCCGAAGTCTGGACGCGGGAGTTTGCCGACGCGAAACCGCTCAAAGGTTTCAGCGAAAAAGAACTGGCAAGAGTCGCCGAAACTCTGGAAAACTGGCAAATCCGCTTTACCGAAACCGAAGGCTACGCCAAAGCGGAAGTAACCGGCGGCGGAGTTTCAACTAACGAGCTTTCATCGAAAACAATGGAAAGTAAAAGGGTTAAAGGTTTATTTTTCATCGGCGAAGTCATTGACGTAACGGGCTGGCTCGGCGGTTATAATTTTCAATGGGCGTGGTCTTCCGGTTTTGCGGCGGGGCAATTTGTGTAGTAGAAAAATACCGAAAAATAGAAGTTTTGACAGATTAATTTGTGGAAATAGTTCCCTTTGCGGTCTTTGCGCCTTTGCGTGAGAAAAAAAGATTTCACGCAAAGGCGCAAAAACCGCAAAGAGTGAATTTTTACAGTTAAATTTTTTCCGCTGTTCGCGCTCTGATTTCGTCTAAACTGTCATCAATTAAAAGCTCGCCGTTTTCATAAACGACGCGCATCTCGGTGTTTTCCGCCGCAAGCGTTTCAGCATCTTCGAGCCGGACGGTTTTGTATTCTCCATTTTCCGAAACGAGATCGAGCCGTCCGCGTTTGCTGTTTTTTCCCGCATCGGTGATCGGCTGTTTATAAACGTCGCGCAATTCACCTTCGGCGACGATTGCCGAACATTTATAAGCAAATTTCATCGTGTCGCGGCTGACCTTTTGCAGCAAACTGCCGCCGATTCCGAAAGC
>CAYUGW010000411.1:0-4396 GCA_964444245.1 uncultured Blastocatellaceae bacterium
GAAGATGGGAAATACTACATCTGTAATAACAACTGACAATGGCAGAAATTACCCCGCAAATAATCGGAACGGGCTACGAACTCGGTTCGCAAATTTTGAGCAATGAACATCTCTGTAATGCTCTGGACATTACGGATGATTGGATTATAGAACGGACTGGAATTCGGGAACGCAGACAGGCTTCCGAATCTGAATTTACCTCAACTCTTGGCGTTAAAGCATCACTCAAAGCCTTAAAATCCGCGAATTTAGAAGCTAATCAGATTGACGCGATTATCTGTACAACCATTTCACCCGATTATTTTCAAATGCCTGCAACGGCTTGTTTGATTCAAGCTGAAATCGGAGCAAATCGGGCATTTGCTTTTGACCTTGCCGCCGCCTGTTCGGGATTTATCTATGGATTGGAAGTTGCCGCAAACTTTATTAAGTCAGGTGTTTATCGGCATATTTTGCTTGTCAGCGCGGACTTGATGACGCGCTACGTAGATTACCAAGATATTGCAACAAGCGCGTTGTTTGCCGACGGCGCGGGCGCGGTAATTATTTCAAAATCGGAAAACAAAAGCGGAATTTTAGCGACTAAAATCGGTTCGGACGGGATTTTTGCCGATTACATTCATATTCCGGCAGGCGGAACACGCCTTCCCGCAACGTGCGAGAGCGTCAGAAATCGCCAGCATTTTATGAAAATGCGCGGGCGTGAACTTTTCAAAATGGCAGTCAAAAAAATGTCTGAAATGTCGGAGATTGTTCTGGAAAAAGCAAATCTGAAATTAGAAGATGTTGAGCTCGTCATTCCGCATCAAGCCAATCAAAGAATAATTGATGCAGTTGCCGAAAAACTTAATTTATCAAAAGAAAAAGTCTTTTCAAATGTTGAATTTATCGGTAATACGGGCGCAGCGACAATTCCGATTGCGCTCGGTCAATGTCTTTCACAAGGAAAAATTAAAAAAGGAGAAATCATCTTGTTAACTGCTTTCGGCGGCGGAATAACCTGGGGCGCAAGTATTATGCGTTGGTAGAAAAAACGTGCGTTATGAGAATAATGAGAAAAAGAAATTCGTTGCGATTAATTTGTTTAATAATGTCATTATGTTTGCCCATATTTATTTATGGACAAGGCATCAATTATCCGGGAAATGTTCCGGCAAACAGCGGCGGGCAAGGCAATGCGCGAACCGATGCGGACAATCTTTTTACGCGCAATAATCCGGCGGCGATGACCGAAATCGAAAATGATGATTTGCCCGACAAAAAATCGAACTGGCGTTTTATGCTCGAAATGCACGGAACTTTTTATCGTTATCAGCGAAGTTTTACGCCGAACGGATTTTCGCAAACGGTAACTTCCAAAGCCGACATCGCGCTTCCGAGTCTTTCGGGCGAAGTTACTTATACGGCGAACAGCAGAAAATATGCGTTCGGAGTCGGGCTTTCGCAGACTTTCGGATTTCAATCGAAACTCAAAGATTCCGAAGAAATTTTAGGTAATCAAGCGCAATTTTTTGATACGCGGGTTGTTTCAAACGATTTGACAATCGCGGGCGCGGCGCGGGTTCATAAAAAACTTTCCGTCGGCGGCAGTTTGATTTTCGGACGCGCGTTTCTGGTGCAAACTTCACCGATTCAGCCGCTTGCCCAACTCGGTATTGTCAGACTGAGCCGGCTTGACGCGGCGAAAATCGGCGGCGTTGGCGCGGGTTTCAGTCTTCATTTTCGCCCGACCGAAAAAGTAAATTTGAGTTTCGGTTATAAAACTCGAAGAAAATATGATTTGGAAGGAACGCTCGATACCGTTCAGCCGATTATTACTCCAACCGGACTCCAGCTTTCTCCGCTTTCATTGCAAGTAGTAACCCCGTTTAAACTTCCGTCCGTTACCGAAACCGGCATAAAAGTTCAGCCTTCCGGGAAGTTTTTTATGGCTTTTGATTATCGCTTTTACCGTTACAGCCGAACTTTGGATTCGATAGAAGTTCTGGACGCACAGACGCGAACCCCGATTTTTGTCCAAAATATCAACGCCAAAGACGTTCATCTGCTTATTGTCGGCGGAACATATAAATTGAACCCTAAAACGAAAATATTATTCGGTTCGGGCTTCACGACAAATGCCATTTCGGACGGTTCATTCAATCCCGCCTTAAACAATTCGGGAGGAATAAGTTTCAGCGGCGGATTAGGAAAAAGAGTGGCGGGTTATTGGTTAAATATCGGAGCGACGACAATCTTTTCGATTAATCGAACAATCCCGCCGTCTTCCCGAGTTTTGTTTCCGGGCAATTACAAAAGCGGCGGATTTATCATCGGGTTTGGAATAAGAAGATGATTTTTCAGAATTAAATCAACTTTAAAATTATCTGTCGGTGCAGAAAATCGCCAAATTCAAATGAGAACATTTAACTCCACATTGCCTAATTCTACTTTGTCAGATTAAAGAAGCAACCACGCGCATAACACGAAACGGCGCTAAACAAATCAAATCTTTCGTAGTTTTTCGTGTTATGCGCGTGGTTAATTTTCTCTCATCCTCTCATTTTAATTTAATCTGACAAAGTAGAACTAAGTATTCTGTTTTCTAAAATTTCAATTTTCAAATTAAAAAACCAAGCCGACTTTATTTATCAGTTTGCATCAATCTCTTGTTCAAAATCGTTTTTTCGTTCATCATAAAATCCGGCACACCTCCGAAAAACAAGCATTGCATAGAAAAAAAGCAGTCGAAGACCGCTTTTTGAATAATTATAATTTTTCCCGATTCTATTCCGGCGGACCCGAACAGCTTTCCTTGTAAAGCGCGGGTTGTTTGGTGCTGATGATCGGGAAATTTTCGGCTTCGGCGTTTTTTTCGATCCAGTCCATATATTCTTCCGGCACGCTCATATCGGAAAAAATCGCTTCGACCGGGCATTCCGGAATGCAGGCATCGCAGTCAATGCAAACGTCGGGGTTAATTAAAAGGCGGTCGGGCGTTTCGTGAAAAGCCTCGACCGGACAAACCGCCGCGCAATCTGTGTATTTGCAGTCAACGCACGGTTCGGTCACGATATATGTCATTTCTTAAAATTCTCCTGTTTTTGATAAAATATTAAAATAAAAACGTATCATAACTTGTCAAAGCGGGTTAGACAAGTGATAGAATGACGGCATAATCAAAAGTTTTACCAACATAATTTCAGTTAAGGAAAAAGGATGAAAAATTTGAAATCAGAACGAGATTTGTCATTGGATTTTTTGCGCGTCTGCGAATCGGCGGCGATTGAATCGGCGCGGACGATGGGACAGGGCGACCGGAAACTCTCGGACGAAGCGGCGGTTGCCGCGATGCGAAAAGTTATGGATACGGTGCCGATGCGCGGACGCATCGTGATCGGCGAAGGCGAACGCGACGAAGCACCGATGCTCTACATCGGCGAAGAACTCGGCGGCGGCGAATTTTCGCCGGAAGCCCGCGAAGATCTGCCCGAAATTGACATCGCTGTTGATCCGCTCGAAGGCACAAACCTCTGTGCGCTCGGCGCAAATAATGCGATTGCCGTTCTCGCGGCGGCGGAACGCGGCGGTTTATTAAACGCGCCCGATATTTATATGGACAAGATCGTCGTCGGACCGAGCTGCCGCGGCGCGGTTGATATTGATGCGCCCGTTAAAGACAATTTGAAAAATATCGCCCGCCGACTGGGGCGCGATATTGACGATTTAGCCGTTATCACGCTTGATCGCCCGCGTCATAAACAACTGATTGACGACGTACGCGCCGCCGGTGCGAGAATCCGACTGATTTCCGACGGCGATCTTTCCGCCGGAATTTCCGCCGCGGTCGCCGGAACGAATATTCACGCGCTGATGGGCATCGGCGGTGCGCCCGAAGGCGTGATAACCGCTGCCGCGATGAAATGTCTGAACGGCGAAATTCTGTCAAAATTCGTGTTCGATCCCGAAAGATTGGGCGTAGATGCTTCAAAAATTCCGCCGATGGAAGAATTGTTGGAAAGACTCAAGGAAATGGGCATTACAGACCCCGACAAAGTTTATGACACGGACGATCTCGCGCCCGGAAAGAGAATTATCTTTGCCGCCACGGGCGTAACCGACGGCACACTGCTGCGCGGCGTACGCTTTTTCGGCGCCGGAAAACGCACACATTCGGTCGTGATGACGAGCGATTCAAAAAACATACGCTTTGTTGATACCGTCCACGTCGAAGGCGGTCCCGATGCGGTTATCCGATTCTAAAATCAAATAACAAAAAAGGTAAGTTCTTATTGACGAATAAATTGCATTCAATAAGAATTTACCTTTAATTGAAATCTCATCTCTTAACTTAAACTTGCTTTAACTTATACCTAATTGCGTAAATAAAATTAAAGCAAACTTAGGCGTTAAGCAG
>CAYUGW010000412.1:0-4394 GCA_964444245.1 uncultured Blastocatellaceae bacterium
CGGGTTCGATGGCGCGGCGCACTCTCTGGACAAATCCCGTGTTATTGGTAAATGTACCATCAACTTCGGCAAAACTCGCCGCCGGCAAGATAACATCGGCGTGCGCGGTCGTCGCGGTTTCAAAAAGTTCCTGAACAACGATAAAGTCTTTATTTGCCAAAAGTTCGGCGTTTTCTTCGGAAAGACTTCCGGCGATCAGCAGAGATTTTGAATTTTTTAAGACTTCCGCCACCGGTTTTTTGCCCGCCATCATATCGTTTGCGCCGACCGAATTGTTAAACATCGGCAACGGATGAAGCAGAACGCGGCGCGTGTCCGAAGCAAATTTTGCCGCTGAACTTGCCAAAACCGCCTGCGCTTCCGGCGATAAATCTCTGCCGAACATAATCACGAGATCGCCTTCGGTTTCGCCGATTGTTTTCGTTAAAGATTCGAACTCGGCTTTTTCGATTCCGAGTTTTTTCAAAAGTTTTTTGTCGGATTTGCTCGAAAACGCGAGCGCAAAAGCGTCATAAGAATTCGGATTGATGTGAATAAATTGCGACGCATTCTGCGTTAAACGAATCGGCGTGTCATTGACGATTATCAAATTCGCCTTGCTGTTGCGAACTGCCTGACGCATCTGTTTTGCCGTAAATGTCTGTTCTTCTTCGGGTTCGCCGCCGATCAGCAGAATCGTTTTCGCATAACGAATTTCCTTATGCGTCGCCAGCGGAACGCTCAGATTATCAAACAGCGGCGCGAGATCATATGCGTCGGAAACCGCGTAATTTTCAGTATTTACCGCTTCCGTTGCAAATCTTTTCAATGTAAATATCGCTTCGTTCGTCAGGCGCGAAGATGCGATTACGCCCGTATTTCCGGTTTCTTTCAATTTATTCGCGACAAAATTGATCGCGTCGTCCCACGTTGAAGGAATCAGTTTTCCGCCTTTTTTATAACGAATCAGAGGCGTTTTGATTCTGTCTTTGTGATTGATAAATTCGTGTGCGAAACGCGCTTTGACATCGAGAAATTCACCGTTCAAACCGTTGACATAACGGTCGCGGGCAACGATTCTGTGAACCAGACCGCCGCGCGAACCGATTGAAAGCTGCATTCCGTCCGATGAATAAACGTCGGTCGTAATCGTTTGATCCAGTTCCCACGGACGCGTTTCGTGGCGATAAACGCCGTCGAGCAGAGTTCCGGTCGGGCAGACTTCGATACAGTTTCCGCACTGCGAACAATTAAGCCAGCCGCCGTAGGTGCCGATCACGGTATTTGCGCCGCGATTTCCGGCTTCGATTGCATCTTCGCCCATCCATTCGTCGCAGACACGCGTACAGCGTTTGCACAAGATACATCTTTGCGGATCGTTGGCGACAATCGGCGAGAGATATTTTTCGGGCTGGACGTTTTTGTTTTCGGTAAAACGCTCTTCGACATCGCCCCAATCGAAAATCACTTCCTGCAGTTCGCATTCGCCGCCGCGGTCGCAAACCGGACAATCGAGCGGATGATTCGCCAGAAGAAATTCGCCCATCGCGCGCTGCGCCTTTTCGATTTCCTCGCTCTGCGTCGAAACGACCATCCCGTCCGTGCAGGTGATCGAGCAGGAAGTCTGCAATTTCGGCATTTTTTCGATGCGAACCAGACACATCCGGCACGAAGCCTGCAACGCAAGGTCTTTGTAATAACAAAACGAAGGAACGCCGAAACCGTTTTCGTTGCAGACATCAATCAGCGGTCTGCCCTTTTCGGTTTCAAATTCCTGTCCGTTAATCGTAACTTTTATAAGTTCTGTTGACATTTAAATTCTATCTTTAATTGTAAAATTATTGATCTTGTTCTTTGTTTTCTTTAGTTTCGATCGATTTTTTAGTATTTGATTTTTTCGGACGGCTGTTGCCGTAGCTTCCTTTAAAAATCTTGCCGCGTTTTGTTTTTTTATCGCCTCTTCCCATAATTTTATGTGCCTCTTAAATTGTTCTAATTATTACCATTTTGAAAAAGATGTTTCTTGAAATCTTCGGGAAACCTTCGCACTGCGCTTTGAATAGGCCAGGCTGCCGCATCTCCGAGCGGGCAGAAGGATTTTCCTTCAATATTATCGCAAATATCCAGTAAAAGCTGAGCATCTTCGGGTCGTCCGCCGCCGCTTGCGACGCGGTCGAAGATTTTCACCAGCCAGTCCGTTCCTTCGCGGCAGGGCGTACACCAACCGCAGGATTCGTGTCTGTAAAATTCGGTCAGATTCGCGGTCGAATCCACGACATCAACCGTTTCGTCCATCACGATAAACCCGCCCGATCCGACCATCGAACCGCCTTCAACCAAACCTTCGTAACAGAGCGTAACATTTTTTCCGATGATCTGTTCGGCGTTCATAATATAAACCGATGAGCCGCCCGGAATTACGGCTTTAAGTTTTTTATCACTGCGCAGCATTCCGCCGCAGTCTTCCAATATGAATTTTTCCATATCGGCGTAACCCATCGGAAGCTCGTAAACGCCCGGTTTTTTTACATGCCCGGAAACCGACCAGAGCTTTGTTCCGCCCGATTTTTCCGTGCCGAGATCGCGCCAATTGATTCCGCCCATTTCGATAATCTGCGGCACAGCCGTTAAAGTTTCAACGTTATTAACGACCGTCGGGCAGGCGTAAACGCCTTCGACAGCCGGAAACGGCGGCTTCATTCGCGGGTGTCCGCGATAGCCTTCGAGCGAAGACAAAAGCGCGGTTTCCTCGCCGCAGATATACGCGCCTGCGCCGGTGTGCGTGTAAACTTCGCACGAAAAATCAGAACCCAGGATATTTTCGCCGACTAATCCGGCAGCCCGCGCTTCTTCGATTGCCTCATCCATTATATCAATCAAATATTTATATTCGCCGCGATAATAGATGTAACAGGTTTCAACGCCGAGCGCGAAAGCCCCGATCAGCATTCCTTCGATCAGAGCGTGCGGATCGAGTTCGAGCAGATAACGGTCTTTAAATGTTCCCGGCTCCGATTCGTCGGCGTTGCAGACGATATATTTCGGCTTCGGCGAATCGCGCGGCACGAACGACCATTTCATTCCGGTCGGAAAACCCGCGCCGCCGCGTCCGCGCAAGGCAGACGCTTTGACTTCATTAATAATATCGTCCGACGACATATCCATCGCTTTTTTCAACGATTTATAACCGCCGTGTTCCTGATAAACCTTCAGCGTATGCCCGTCTTTAACGTGCATCATTTTTAACTGTAAAGGTTCACATCCGATTGCTTTGATTTCCATAAAAGCCTTTATTCAGGTTCTCTAATAACTAAATTATTTGTGATTTATTCTGACCAATACCAAATTACAACTACGCCATCACCGTTATCGCAAGAATGTGATATGTTAATTACTTTTTCTGATCCGACTGATGTCGCAAAATCAGCTGCTTGTTCAAATAAATTGTCCCACGAATTTACAGAACTGCGAAAAACTTCAAATTTAACTTCCATAGCCATTCTTATTTCAAAGAATCCAGTAATTTACCAATTTGCTTTGATTTCCATAAAATTGCATTACCAACGCTTGCCCTTGTCATAATCTTCTTTACGAATGATATTGCTTACGATTCCTAAAACGTCTTTTCGTTTGACAGTTTTGTCTTTCCAAAGTCTGCTGTCAAAACTTTCAGGACGATTATCTCCTAAAACAAAATATTCACCTTTTGGAACAATCATCGGCGCAAAATCATCTTTTGATTCAATTTTTTCAAATGGTTCTTCAACTAATTGATCGTTTATTAAAATTTTTCCCTTTCTTAATTCTACCTTTTCGCCTTCAAGCGCGATAACGCGAAAAGCAAACATTGAATCTTCTGTTATATGTGGTTCTCTATTTGCGTGAAAAGTAAAAACTATTATGTCAAACCTGTTTATAAATTCGATTTCGGTCGTTTTAAAGATCGAATAGCCGAAATGGTCGCCTGTTTTTATAGTCGGCGACATTGATTCCCCTGACGCAACTCCGTGTCCTAAAGAAATCAGATTTTGAAGACCGCAACTGATTGCCAAACAACAGAAAACTAAAATTGTGCAAACAAAAAAGGTTGGCATAAATTAAATTTCTTATTTCGCAATTCCAAACATTTTTCCGAAAAGTTTTTCTGCTAATTTTGCGCCTTCTTCAGTAACGGCAACCGATTTAGCTTTGCCTTTCGGATCGCTGATTAAACCTTTTTCGTGCAGTCTGTTCATTGTATCCCAATCAAAACCTTTCCACGCGCGAACACCGTATTTATCTTTTTCCATCACCAGCCAAAGCAAAGCGAGCGTTGCTTCATCAATTTTGTTTTGATCGAATTCCATACTTATTTCAATGAATCCAACAATTTATCAACCTTTTCAATCGTCAAATCCTCGTGATAATCGAACCCG
>CAYUGW010000413.1:0-4384 GCA_964444245.1 uncultured Blastocatellaceae bacterium
TTTCGATACGACGTATAACGGCGGAAGAGATGCTTTTGTCGCCAAATTCGGAACAGTTCCCGTTTTCGATTTTGACGGCGACGGCAAAACCGATCTTTCCGTCTTTCGCCCCTCAGCCGGTGAATGGTGGTATTTGAGAAGTTCTGACGGCGGAAATCGTGCCTTCCAATTCGGTGCGGGAACGGACAAAATTGTTCCGGCAGATTACACCGGCGACGGCAAAACCGATCTTGCTATTTTCCGTCCTTCGACAAGCGAATGGTTTGTCTTAAGATCGGAAGATTTTTCATTTTATTCATTCCCGTTCGGTGCGAGCGGCGATATTCCGACTCCGGCTGATTTTGACGGCGACGGGCTTGCCGATCCGGCGGTTTTCCGTCCTTCAACCGGGAATTGGTTTATTGTTCGTTCGAGCGACGGCGGAACAACCATTACGACTTTTGGAGCAGCGGGAGACCAGCCCGTAGCGGCAGATTATGACGGCGACGGTAAAGCGGATGTAGCTGTTTTCAGACCGTCGGACGGCACGTGGTGGCTGAATCGCTCATCTGCCGGCGTGTTCGTAACCAGCTTCGGAACATCTTCCGATAAAACGGTTCAGGGAGATTACACGGGCGACGGCAAAGCGGACATCGCAATCTGGCGACCTTCGACGGGAGAATGGTTTATTTTGCGTTCGGAAGATTTTTCGTACTATTCGTTCCCGTTCGGCGCAAACGGCGATGCGCCCGCGCCGGGTGATTATGACGGCGACGGACGCTTTGACGCGGCGGTCTTTCGTCCGTCAAATTCGACGTGGTATATCAACCGCACCCAAGCGGGAATGTTAATCACCGGATTCGGCGCTGCCGGCGATCAGCCCGTGCCGGGCGGATATGTTCCGTAGCGGGAGGTTCGGAAACAAAAAAAGCCTCTCTTGCAGATTTTCACAGAGAGGCTTTTTTTCGTGTTATCGCAAAAAAATCTAAATTATTTTGAGCCTTTTTTCCGGCGTTCTTCGCATTAGATTAACGAGATGAAAATTATGCACGAATGCAAATTTTCAAAACAATTTATTATAGACATTTTATCAATAATTTTCGGCTTTTTCCGCTTTGAAAAAAAGAAAACTTGCCGATCAATTATTGATTTAGAAGGAGATAAAAAAATGAAACTTTGTGAACACGGTGATTTAATGATTTTTTCTGACAATGAGTTACTTTACAGTAAACAGGAAACTTGGCAGATTTTGGTTTATTTTTTTGGGGGAAACGCCAAATCAAAGCCGTCTTGGATGGGAAACATCGAGCGTTCATTCGCCCAAGCTTTGTTTCTTCAAGCAATACAGATGAGTCATGGCATGCGCTGGATTAACCGAATTTTCAATAATATGATTGCGCCAAGTGCAACGATATATAGTCTTATTTCGGTAACAATTAAAGAAGGCGCTAAACAAGGTTGGCTTGATCGCCGGTTAAAATATAAACCCGTGATTTATCAAAAAGTGGTTGGCAATCTTGCTTGGGTCCACAGACCTACTTGGGAGATTCGCGCAGACGAAATGCGCAGAAATCTACTCGATGGTTCGGAAGTTAATGAAAAGCTGTCAGATCCGTTTTATTGCGAATTTAAGAAAAAGTGAGAACCAATGGATAATGTCAGAAAAATCCTAAATTCTCTCAAAACGGAAAGTTATGCAAGCTTTTAGGATTTTCAAAGCATCTTGAAAGTTTTTTCTCATCAGCATAAAACCGGAAAAAAGATTCGGATTGAATTCAGAATCTTTTTTCCGGTTTTATTATTTCAAAGCGTTTAAAAAAATTATGGCAGAGCCGTAATTTCTATGCCTTGAACATTGCTGTTGACCGAAATCACTTGCGGAGTAAATTGCAAACCACGGCTTTGAGCAGTAGCAACATAACTTTCGCCGCCGGCGATATTATTGAATGTAAAATATCCGAAGGCATTTGTATAAATCGAATATTTATTGCCGACGCTATCGGTCAGGATAACAACCGCTTTATTGTCGCCTCTGCCGGTATTATCCAAAACTCTGCCTGAAACCGAAAATCCGGCGGTGTTCGGCGTGCTTTCAAATTCAAAAGCTCCGATGTCCGTGCCGTCGCCGGTCGGCGAGTTCGGAACGCCGGGCAGGTCATTTGTTCGAAGATAGCCGCGCTGGTCGGTTGCCAAGCCGAAAGCACTGCCTTTATCAATCGCCGTGCTGCCTGTCAAAAGCGCGTGAGTTTGCGTTGCGCCGCCGTTATTGGCAAGCGCAGCGATCATCGGATCGAGCGGCGATTTATCCGTTCCGACATAATCCGTTCCGCTCGGCAGACCGGCGGGAAATTCGGTCGTTACGCTCGTGTTTTTTCCAATTAAATTAAATCCGTTGCTGACGATCACGCCCGCGCCGTCGCGCTGTATATCCTGAGCGACATTTGCCGCCACAATTGTATTTGCCAGATTGAGCGTGCCGGTTTCGTGCCAGATTCCGCTTCGCGCGCCGCTCGTCGAATTCGGCGCGGTATTATTGGTAATCGTGCAGGAGATGAATGAAACCGTATTTGCTCCGGCTTGAATCCGCACGCCGCCGCCGCCATCGGTAGCGAGTGCGCCGTTAGCGGTGTTGCCGCTGACGGTCGTGTTGATAAATGTGCCGCGATTGGCAAAGAATCCGCCGGAACTTGCGCCGGAAGTATTGTTGCTGATCGTCGAATTGCTGACCGTTACCGAAACGGTTGCCGAAATATTTATTCCGCCGCCGTTGCCGGAAGAACTGTTGTTGCTGATGGTCGAATTATTAATAGTTAAATTTGCTCCGGCGTAACTGATGCCGCCGCTCGTGCTGTTGGTCGAAGTATTGCTGTCAATCAGCGAATTTTGGATCGTTAAATTGTTAGTACTGCGGATACCGCCGCCGAACGCGCTGGCGCGGTTATCTCTGATCACGGAGTTGGTTATTGTCAAAGTTCCGGTATTGTTGATCGCGCCGCCGTTACCGGTTACGTTCCCGCCGGAAAGCGTCATTCCGCTGAGATTTACCGTAAAGTTCGTGATATTGAAAATGCGGCTGGTCGTGCTTAACGCCGCCGTGTTTTGAATAGTCAACACACTCGCACCGTTTCCGATAATGGTCAGATTTGAAGTAATCGCAATTTGCCCGGCGACCGAAATCATTGTAATGCCCGGATCAAAAGTTATCGTGTCATTACCCGCCAGAGCATTTGCCTCACCGATCGCCGCCCGCAGAGTGCAGATGCCGTTGCCCGCCGCCGTTTCGCAAACGCCGTCGCCCGGCGCAATGTCCGCAGCGTCGCCGTCATTATTAACGACAAAAACCGCCGAAGGAGCTAATGTTTCAGCAGTTTTTTTGTCTGTTTCAAAGTAAATTTCCTTCATTGCATTTTCACCGGATTGCCAATCGTCATCCTGCGCGATTGCCGTCGTCAGAAAAAATGCCAACATTAATAAGATGCTCGCCGTCAACTGATTTTTTTTCATAATGCCGCTATTTATATCATCAAACAGCAGATAAAATCAATCATTTTTTCAAAATTTCAGTAATGCTTCAGTAAAAGTTAAGGTATTTAGTATTTCAATGAAAAGCGGGGCAGAGAGACTTTTTATCGAAGCATTAAAACTATTCCAACCTTTATCTTTGTTTTTTCTTCTAAATACTGTAAACTAACATTCCTTTTGGGGGCGACAGGCTTCGACAGGGGTTTGTATAGATCTTTGGATGCACGTCGGGCGATCTTTCTGTAGCCCGTTATAAATTCTGAAAGAAACACAAATGCTAATCAAGAATTAGCTCTCGCTGCCTAATTAAGTTTAGCTACAGCGATGTCTCGCGACAAGTTTGCTTAAAGCGCGTCGTCTGAGGCATAACACATTTTAAGCTAGCCCGCATTCTCCGTCTGCGAATGTGAGCGAAACGTCAGTCAGGCTAGTTCGGTAGAAAGGTTTTGTCAGTTTGCTGACTTTCTGCGAGCGAAACCGGAAGCAAATTGACTAAGCGTGTAGATTCTCTGGGTCGCAACTTTTGGATGCGGGTTCGATTCCCGCCGCCTCCACCATTAATCTTTTTTCATAATCCTGGAAAACATCAAATAATACCGATTCCGAGGAATTTTCCGGGATTTTATAACGAGTCAGCAGAGGCTTTTCCTCATAAACCGTCTTGCTCATAAGATATTCCGTTTAATAGCGCATTTAACAACCAAAAAGGAAAATCAAGCTTCTTCTTCCGCTTCGTCGCGTTTGATACCGAATTTTTCGAGGCGATACTGCAAGGTGCGAAACGTCAAACCCAATAATTTCGCCGATTTTGTAATATTATTGTCGGTGCGTTCCATCGCCTGCATAATCAGACTGCGTTCGACATCTTCGAAATTTACGCCTT
>CAYUGW010000414.1:0-744 GCA_964444245.1 uncultured Blastocatellaceae bacterium
CAATAAAAATTGACCAAAGTCCATTTGTTTATTGTCTATAAGTTTTACTTCATCAACTAAATGTGTGCTTTCGCCTAAACACAGTCCTCCGAAACGATTCACGGTTGAAGGATTCTCAAAGCTATTTCGGATTCGTTTAGTCAGAGAAGTTTCCGTCGTTTCTTCATCACGAATCCAAACGGCTAAACGAATATCAGTCAGTAATTCTTGAAAATCCGGTCGGCGATTTTCGCCTAATCCCAAACCGCTATTTTTATTTTTGACACGCCAAAGCGTTCGCAAAACAACCGAATACTCCGGCTCTGATAAAAGTGCGATGGCGATTTCCGTTCCTTCGTGAAAACGGCGATTTACCTCGCCAATCATTGAAAGCAGCATTCCGTAAACAGTGGCGGGTGGCGGAACCGGAAAAGTTTCAAAGTATTCTCTCGCTCGCGGAACTCTGAAACTTGCCACCGGAACTGAAACATAAAGTCCGATAGTTTCCATTTTTATACTCCTAAATCAGCTTTAATTTTTTCTTTCAAAGCATTTGCCGCCGCTTTTACGCCTTCGTGCAAAGACGCTTTACTTAATAGTTCTTTTTCGGAATCGGAAAGCGTGTTCACAATCTTTCCGCCAATAAATAATTCATTCGCCGAAATATCGCCACTTTTCACTTTTTCCAAAACGGTTGAAAATGAGAGATTTGCTTCCGAATCCATATCAAAACCGTAAAGAAATCGAGGAGCAAAATCATCAGTC
>CAYUGW010000414.1:754-4378 GCA_964444245.1 uncultured Blastocatellaceae bacterium
CCAACGGAAAGCAACTGAATCAGGAGCAAAATCATAAAGAAAACGGCTTTGATTTCCCGCAACTTCCGCTAAATTTACGACGGCATCAACTACGTCTAAAACTCTCGCTTTTTCTCGCAAAGATTCGGGCGTAAGCGCAATTCCGTATTGATAACGAGTTGCGTGAACTTCCGTTCCATAAAGACTCGTATTCGATTTTGTTCCGCTTTTTGCATTAAACGTAATATCTCCGGCAAAAGGTAAAAGCGAAATTGCCCGTGTAACTTCCAACGCACCTTTTCGTTTGTCAGCTTTTCCTTGAGACATAACTTTGATTTTGTCGTTGAGTGTTTTAATTTGGTTACTCAAAGATTTTCCTGCATCACTCTTTTTCTCTTCTTGTGATAATGCCTTCAATTCTCCGTCAAGCTTTTTCTTATCCGCTTTTAAACTGTCAAGAACATCATTTCCGTCTGTGCTGGCAGCTTCGGCAAGCATAAAACCCATAACATCATCATCAATGAATGTCGGTAACTTGCTGTCTTCTAAATCAAGGCTTGTCCAAGGTTTCCAAGTTTGATCTTGCCAATCGTGATCGCCGGATTCATCATTCCAACGGCGATTTACCGAATTTTCACCGTTTTGTTTTTGCCAGTAATAACGAAATGCCCAGCGGATTGCTTCGGCGGAAACGGTTGTATGAACCTCGTTTTTCCACAAGATTTTTTGCAGAGTCGTGATATTTCCTTCATTTTCACCGCGATTATTAGCGGCTGTGCCGTAAGGCGTAACAATTAATCCGAATAAGTGTTTGCTCATTGTTAATTTTCTCCTTCTAAGTCTGAATTTATAATTTCTTTTTCTTCGGGTGCTTGATAGCTGATTAAAGCCAGCAACGCTAAGTCTTTGGCTTTACGCCAGTTTTTCTCATCAAATAGCGGCAGTATTTTTGCAAGTCCGCCGCCTTGAAGTTGTTCAATCGAACCTGCCCGCGACCAAAAATCAATCACGGTTTCCCGCAAAGTTTCAGCATTCTTGCAACGTCCGAGTGATGTCCGCAGTTTTTCACGCTCTTTATTTGCCAGATTTGAAAAACTCGTGTTTTCTCTTGATGCACGTTGTCCGAGCTTTCCCATTCTTCGTCGCCAACCTTCGTGGCAAACTTCAATAAAAATGCGTTCGTTTTCATTTTCGTATTCCGCTTCTTTTACCATTTGTCCTAACTCCTTTCGTTCATAATAAAGTTGTTCCCGAGTTTCTCGATTAGCCAGATACTCCGAGATATTGTGATACCAAGATTTGTTGTTAGCGATATTATCGGCAATCATTTCGCGTCCGCAAAAAGTTGTAATAAAAAAATGTTCGGGTTCTGTGATTTCACCTTTGCGGTCGCGTTTTTCCTGAACTTGCTGCCACTTGTTTTTGAAAATCGAATCGGCAAGATGGTAATTTTCAAAACCTTTCAATTTACCCGAAATAACCGTGCGAGTTGCAGTTCTCGATTTCTGCTTTTCATTCCAACTAACAATGCCGAAAGTAATAATCCGACACAAAAAGTTTTCACTCATCCGTTTTGCGAATTCATTGGTTGATGAATTTGCTTTGATTGCAATTAACATTCGCAAAGCGGCATCGGACGAACTGCTTGCCGTTAAATCAATTACACCTTGCGAAGCAATCACTTGGCGAACCTCCGCATAAGCATTCAAATCTTTGATTTCGGGAATCAACAACGCAAGACGGGATTTTCGACCTTTGGCTTTTGAGCGAATCAAATAATAAATCACTCCGACAGGTGCAAACAGAAGTGTCAGAGCAAGATTTAAAGATTCATTTAAAGTTGTTACGTTATGTGCAACGTGCCTTTGACTTGCTCCGGGATAAAGCCACCCTGCGACATTTAAATTGCTGTTAAACTTACCGTTTTTATCAATAAAATCATTGACTGCTTCATGCTGTCTGATTTTTTTTATCGGTGCGAATTCTTTAATGAAAATGGATTTTTCACTATCTTGGTCCAGTTTATAACTTAATGTTTTTTTATTACCCGTTGGACGATGCGGACCAAACTGTAAAAAACTATTGAGCAATGATTGATAAAGTAAATGCCTTTGTTCAAGAGTCATTTCTCTGTTTGCTTCAAGCCCGTAAAGTCTGATAAAACCATTATCATCAATAAAAAATGATTTCTTAACCAATTTTTCAAAGGCATTTTTCGGCGTTTCTTCTGACCAATGCAAAGTTATGTTCTTTTCTTCCAAGTTCCAGTTCAAACCTTCGATTTCAATATCATTTTTATCAAAGGCTTTGAGCGTCATATAAAGTCCCGCCAAACCTGCTTTGTGCAGACTCGTCATTCCGGGAGCGTTAAGTTTTAAGGTCATTTCTGAAGCCATTCTGCACCTCTTTCTTTGTCGTATTCGATTGTATTTGGCGGAGCAATCAGATTGCCTTTCAGTTCACGCCAGCCTTCCATTCTGTTGCTGTAATTCATTGGAATTGATTTATTGATAATCTCTTTACTATTGTTCAGACAAGCATTTACGTCTTCGTGTAAGATTACCGAAACCGATACATTCGGCTCACGAACTCCTTCGGGAATCGCAAACCAACCCGAATCAAGCCAATTTGTTCGCAAAGCTCTTTTATCAAGTTTTCCCTCGTCAATTGAAGGTAGTTTTTGAAAATATTCGGCTAAATCTGCTTGACTCAAAGAACGATCCAAATTTATGAGTTCATCAAGCCAAGTTCCGCCTAATTCAAGTTCTGATTTTTTATAAGGCATCATTTTATTTTCTTCAAGCATAATAAAATATGCAGTTCGCGGCGTTCCGAGATTATCCAAATTGATTCGGCGGTTTAATCTGCCAAGTCTTTGAATCATCGAAGGCACGGGAGCAATCTCGCAAATCAAAATATCTGCGTCCAAGTCCAAAGACATTTCGGCAACCTGCGTCGTAACGGCAATCATCGAAATATCTTTATCAAAACCGTCAATCACTTGCCGATGCCTTTCTTTGCGGTCTTCATATTTGAAACGGCTGTGATACGTTCGAACCGGTAATTCTGCTTTTTTCAAGTTATCAAAAACTTCTTGAGTTCGGGCAACTGTGTTGCAAATCCACAGAATTTTTAGCTTTTCGTTTCTTGCTCTTTCCGCAATCTCAAACGCTTCTTTTCTGTCTGTTAGTTTTTGGAATTTATAGCGTGGTAATTCTTCAAGTTCTTTCGGAGTCTGAATTTGCTCAATTCCTTCGATATGTTTCAACAAAAACTCTTTCCGTTCTTTTGGCAAAGAAGCTGTCATTAACAAAAAATGTGCATTCGGCAAAGCCTTTATGAGTGCGATAACTGCCGTAAACATTCGATTGTCGTAAGCGTGAAGTTCGTCAAAAACAAAAGTTGCCGAAAGAATTGACGGCGAATTATACCAACCTCGCCGATTATTTCTAACCAATGATAAAACCGTATCAGCCGTGCAGACAACAACTTGTGGAAACCACATTTCTAACGAGTTGATTTTAATTTGCTTTTCATCCGGCTCTTCGTCAGCAACTTGAAAAATCTTCTCAAAATCAACACTTGAGCGAGAATGAATCAGTTTTGATTCAACATCGTTTTTGGCAACATAACCACGAAAACCTT
>CAYUGW010000415.1:0-4375 GCA_964444245.1 uncultured Blastocatellaceae bacterium
CATCGTTAAAAATGCCGTTAAAACCCGGATTTGTCGAGCGCATGCGCTCGGTGCTGGTTCTTTTATCGATACCGCCGGCGGTGCCTGTATGACAGGTTCCGCAAGCGACTGTGCGCGTCGAGGAAAGCTGTTCGTCCCAGAAAAGTGCTTTGCCGAGCGAGGCTTTCGTTGCCGTGACCGGATTTCCCGGCGGTGCGTCCGGCGGCTCGAGCGGCTGAATGCCGCCGCCGAGCGTTCCGTTCGCCCGAAAACCCTGTTCGCTTTCGCTCAAACCGCTCACCGCACTTCCGTTTTCCGAGCGAATCCAGTAAAAAAATGTTTGTCCCTGCGGCGCGGTTGCGTCGAAAAAAGTGTTGGCTGCCGTTGTTCCCAGTTCGGTCGCGCCTGCCGGATTGTTTGTCGTATGGCGAAAGATTCGATACCGCGTCGCGCCGCGCATCGTGTCCCAACGCAAACCGATTTTTGTTGAATAAACTCCATCTGTTGCCGTTACGCCGGTCGGTGCGGAAAGCGATGCTTGCCCAATGGCGGTCGGCGAAAATTGTTTATGACTGAAAATTGCCAGCGAAAACAAAAAAAACGATAAAACGATAAAAATTTTAAACAGGCGCATTACGAGCAACTTCCTTTGTAATTGAATTTCGGAGTCTAAAAACGATAAACTTTTTTGTGGAATAATAAATAAGATTCAGAATCCTACGCATCAAACAAAACCTTTTGACGCGCAAGAACTTAATTTAGTCTAATTACCTGAAAAAGAAAAGATGAAATCCAAAATCCAAAATCCGAAATCCAAAATCGAGATCGGCTGTCAGGGCTGGAATTATGAAGATTGGACGACAAAAGCGGGCGGCGAGTCAATTTTTTACCCGCGCGGAACCCGTTCCGGCGCGATGCTTGAAAATTACGCGCAAATCTTTGATTCAATTGAAGTCGATTCGACCTTTTACGCGATTCCGCCCGCTTCAACCATCGAAAATTGGCACAGAAAAACGCCGGAAAATTTTACTTTTTCGCTGAAAATGCCGCAGGAGATTACGCATAATCTTTTTTTGCGAAAAAATTCTTTTGAAATAACGGACGCGTTTTGCGAACGCGCCTTGGAATTAAGGGAAAAACTCGGCATCGTTTTAATTCAACTCCCGCCGCAGTTTGACGGCAACAAGGAAAACGCGCTAAATCTGCGTGAATTTTTAGCGCGTCTGCCCGAAGAAATTCGTTTTGCCGTCGAATTCAGAAACCGCGATTGGTTTATTGAGTGGACTTTTGAAGAACTCGAAAAAAACGGCGTTGCGCTCTGCTTGTGCGAAGGCGCGTGGATTCCGCGAGAAAAGATGTTTGAAGCCATCGAAAAAATCACGCTTGATTTTTCTTATGTAAGATTTATGGGCGAACGCGATCTGACGAGCTTTGACAAAATCTATCGCCGCGAAGACACGAATCTAAAAATCTGGGCAGACGAAATCAAAAAAATAAAAGCGAAAAACATCTTCGTCTATTTCAGCAATTTCTACGAAGGACACGCGCCCGCAAGCGCGAATAAACTGAAAAAACTTTTGGGGCAGAAAATTATCAAAGCGGAAACTCTGGAAAATCAAGGTTCGCTTTTCTGACTAAAATTTATAATTAAAGCTGGACGATTGAGATGACGCGAGGCGAAACCGCCATCACACAACTCCGAGTTCAAAAGACCCGTTGATAAGAAAATCGCTGTTTCGCCCTCACGTCTATTGAATTGTTCGACGCGAGGCAAATTAAAGAAGTTCAGTTTTATCTCTCAAACTTCTTGACCTTGCGGCGTTGCTCCGGTGTAAGATATTGTGCGGCAAGGCTTGACTGTAAAAGCACTTCGTATCTTTCGACACAGTTTATTTTAAACTTGTAATCGCCTACTCCTAAATGACCGTAATTGCCTTTTGTTCCCGTCAACTTGCCGACAACTACAACTCCAACGGTTAGCTCACCTCTATCGAAATCCGTTTCATCCAGGCTACCGGAATTTGGACATTTCGTATTTGTCCCGCCTTCAACCCAGACGTGCTTGTCCGTCGGACATTTCAGCGAATAAAACTCGGACTTCTCGAAACCGCGTCTAAAAATCGCTTTCACTCTGACTGATTGTTGCTCAAACTTTTCGGGCGATTGCAGCAACTTGCAGAAACTGATGTCAGAAATCTCTTTTTCTTTGACTTGCGGTGTGCCTTGTTGGTCATTAGACATAGAAGGATTATTGTTTTGGCTTTTCGGCGATGAAGCAGATATTTCATCGTCGGAGTTATCAGGCACAGAAGGATTATCGTTTTGACTGCCGACACAAGAAGTTATGGTGAACAGAAGACAAAGGATAAATATTTTCATAGCCGCAATCTCCAATTATTAAAAGAAGCGTCGAACGGCTGAGATGACGTGGGGCGAAACCGCCAACGCGCAACGTCAGGGAAATGAGCGACTTTGATATCAAAGTCGCTCGTTTCCCTGACATCCATTGAATTG
Source organism: uncultured Blastocatellaceae bacterium (assembly GCA_964444245.1). Classification (GTDB taxonomy): domain Bacteria; phylum Acidobacteriota; class Blastocatellia; order Pyrinomonadales; family Pyrinomonadaceae; genus JAHCHG01. The sequence continues at coordinate 2,494 of CAYUGW010000415.1, forward strand.
TTGGACGGCGCGTTATTAACACGCGCTTTAGTTTTTCGAAGATTCCTGTTTTTCTTCTTCCTCATCTCCACACAGACAATATAAATCAAAGTCAACGTCCATTGAAAATGCTGCCAAACGTGAAAGCAACTTTGCCGACAAACCAAAGCCCGGATGTGTTCCGTAATAATAACCGACACAGTTAATTCCGGTTGTGTAGCTTTTGGCTTGTAACTCGGCAATTTGCGCCCGCTTCGGTTCGATAATGTCTAGCACGGCTTCTATGTGCGTGTCTAAAAAAATCTCTGAACGGTCAACGGGACTGTGAATTTCCCAATTACTCTGCGCTCTCGGTCTTTGCGGATGATACCACGCATCGCCTTTGAGCCAAGCTTGTGTCGGTTCGAGTTCCAGCTTACGAGTAATTTCAGTTGCATCGCCTTCAAAATCGCAAACGTAAAAATAAGCGTAAGTTTTGTAGCCCGAATTTTCTTTAGTTTCTATATCTGACATCGTTCGATTTCGAGAGAAACCGTCCAACTTATGATTGATCGGAATGATTCCGCATAAGTAACAATATTTGTGTATTATGCGGAATCATTCCGCATAAGCTCTCTATATGCGGAATTATTATACAATAATTTCTATCTGAAACAACAAGTTTTTCCCCGCAAATTTTTGCTTATCCCCACAAAACTAAACATTTTTCTGAATTTTCGCGTAAAATGGATATATGTTTTGCTTTGATGCAAAATTAATAAAAAAGTTTTTTGGAGTAACAATTACAAAATGGCAATGTCAAAAACAGGTAAAATATTTCTCATCGTCGGCGGAATAATCTTCGCTTTTATCTTGGTCGCAATCATCGGTCTGGCGATTATGTTTGAATCGCTCGGCAGGACAAGCGTGCCGGAAAACAGCGTTTTGATTCTGGATGTTTCGGGAAGTCTGCCGGATTATTCGGCGGACGATCCGCTGGCGCGGGCGTTCGGAATGGGCGAACCGCAGTCTTTTTCAAATCTATTGCTGCAGCTGCGCAAGGCAAAGGTTGATTCACGCGTCGGTGCGGTTTTGCTCGATATAAATTTTCCGGGCATCGGTTGGGGAAAAGCCGACGAACTGCGCGACGCGATCAAGGATTTTCGCGCGTCCGGCAAACCGATCTATTCCTATATGGAAATCGGTATGAATAAGGAATATTACATTGCGGCGGCGACCGACAAGGTTTTTCTGGCTCCGGCGGGAGATCTGTATATCAACGGTCTGGCGGGACAAGCGATGTTTTATCGCGGTTCGCTCGACAAGCTCGGCATCGAACCGGAATTTATCAAGATCGGAAAATACAAAAACGCGCCCGATCAATACACGCGCAAGGAAATGTCGGAAGAACAGCGCGAAGTAACCAACGCCATTTTGGATGAATATTTTACAAATCTGACAAATGCCATCGCCGAAGCGCGCAATAAAACGCCCGAAGATGTCAAAGGAATCATTGACAACGCGCCGTATCACGCCAAACAAGCTCTGGAACTCGGGCTGATTGACGGTGCGTTTTACAAAAATCAGGTTTATGACGAGATGAAAAACCGGCTCGGCTACAAAGCCGAAGACGAACTCAGAACCGTTAGCGGCTCGGCTTACAAGGAAATTACGCCCGAATCTTTAAATTTGAACACGGGCGAAAGAATCGCCGTTGTTTATGCTTCGGGCGCAATAAATATCGGTAGTTCGCAGAAAAGTCCGTTAGGCGGCGAAACGGTCGGCTCCGATACGATTGTTCGCGCAGTCAATGCGGCGGCGAAAGACGATACGATCAAAGCGATTATTTTGCGCGTTGATTCTCCCGGTGGTTCGGCTCTCGCGTCCGATCTGATGTGGAATGCGATCGAAGAAGCGAAAAAGA